>JAAFHO010000409.1 GCA_013297575.1 Chitinophagales bacterium | reverse complement strand
TATTGCGGGAAAAGCAACGGAACAAAGCCCAATTACTCCGTTTATCTCTATGTGCTTGGTAGCGGTTTTGGGTATATTGTGTATGTTTAATGCGAAGAGCAATCGTATTTTTGATTTTATTTTTTGGTTTGTATTGGGCATCGGTGGAGTGATCATTTTTTTCTTGTGGTTTTTGACGGATCACCAAGCCACCAAGAACAACTTGAACCTTTTTTGGTTATTGCCAACGCATTTATTGGTGTTTTGGCGTACTAGAAAAGAAGGACTTTGGGAGAGCTATTTTCTTATTACATCTATTATCGCTGCAGGGTTATTGATTGGTATGAAATGGTTGCCACAGGAGTTGCCCATCGCAGCAATACCTATTATGGTTTTGATTGTCATAAAAGGCATATGGCGACCAAAGCATCAAAAAGAGATGGCCTAATGCCTTATGTATTATTTTGCACTTCTAGATTATAGGTTTGGTGCTTGAAAATCGCATGCCACCCATAAATCCATCCACAAAACCTATCGAAGCTCAGCATATCTATGTCGTTGGAAAAATAGGATACCACTGCTTTAAAACAAAGATATTCCCATATATTCCAAATATAATTTTGGTAAATAGTCATGAAATTGTCATTTCAATTTTCAAATGTTAAAGTCAAAAAAAAACCTTGCGGGTACGCCACATATGCCCTAATATTGTCGTTATAAACCTGACCCTGATTAATCATCAGTCTTTCATTTTTTTAAAAACTTAACGTGGATATTATTATGATGAACATTATTGTAAAAGCTATTGACTTTAGCGCAGATTCAAAATTGATTGAATTTATTGAAAAGAAATTGCAACGATTATCAAAGTATTTTGACCGTGAAATTAAAGCAGAAGTTCACCTAAAACTACAGAATACAGGTAGTTCTATCAAACAGAAAATTGCAGAAATTCACCTTCAGATCCCGGGAGCATGGTTAGTAGATAAAAAGAGTGACCTTACTTTCGAAAATGCTATACTCGCCTCCACAGAAACACTCAAAAGACAACTGATACGATACAAAGAAAAAACAGCCCGTTAATACAATAGTAGGGCAATAAGATGCTCGCATCATTGCCCCGCGCTCCAAAATAAAATGTAGATTAATAACGGTAACTAGAGCCGCCCCGAAGTAATTCGGAGCGGCTCACTTTTTTTTAGTGCCGTTTTACTTTATTCTAATGTGGTTGCTTACCTTTGCACAAATGATTCCGGCAAAAACAGTACAGGAGGTAATCGAAGCCACTAGAATAGAGGATGTGGTAGGCGAATTTGTGACATTACGTCGCCGAGGTATCAACTTGCTTGGGCTATGCCCTTTTCATGGCGAAAAAACGCCCTCTTTTAACGTAAATCCTTCAAAAAATATATTCAAATGCTTCGGCTGTGGCAAAGCAGGCGATGCGATTACTTTCCTGCGCGAACACGAAAGTATGACCTTTGATGATGCCATACGGTGGTTGGCGCGCAAGAACAATATTGAAATTAAAGAGGTAGAACGTACGCCTCAACAAATGTTGGAGCAGCAATTGGTTGATTCTCTTTTTATCATTAATGATTTTGGTGCTAAACATTTTAGCGATCAATTGTTCGAGACAGATGAGGGCAAAAGTGTTGCTTTGGCTTATTTCCAATTGCGCGGTTTGAGGGAAGATACGATTCGCCGTTTTGGGCTGGGTTATGCTCCAGAACACCGCGATTTACTCCTACAACGTGCAAAAAAAGAAGGCTATTCGTTGGATTTGCTTAAGCAAACAGGGCTTTGTAATCAGGATGCAAATCGCGATTTTTTTCGCGCTCGCGTAATGTTTTCCATCCATAACCTGTCTGGTAAAGTGGCTGCTTTTGCCGGCAGAACCATGTCGAAAGAGAAAACCATTCCTAAATATATTAATAGCCCAGAAACACCGATTTATGTAAAAAACAAAATCCTTTATGGTCTTTTCCAAGCAAAAAACGCGATCAGAAAGCAGGATGATTGTATTTTGGTGGAAGGCTATATGGATGTGATTTCTTTAGCGCAGGCAGGTATTGAAAACGTGGTGGCTTCGTCGGGCACTTCTTTAACGGAGGGGCAACTGCAATTGATTAAGCGCAATACCGAAAATCTGACCATTTTGTACGATGGTGATGGAGCGGGTATCAAAGCGGCTTTACGAGGATTAGATTTGGCATTGGAACAAGACTTGAATGTCCGTATTGCCTTATTGCCTGATGGACACGATCCCGATTCTTATGTGCAAGAGAAAGGTGCGGAGGAAATGTTATCTTTTATCGACAAGAACAAAAAAGATTTTATCCTTTTTAAAACCAATCTTTTATTAGAAGAAACGAAAGGTGACCCTATCAAAAAAGCAGGGTTGATCAAAGATATTGTAGGAAGTATTTCGCGTATTCCGGATCCGATCAAACGCAGTGTTTACCTCAAAGAATGCGCAGCACTACTTAACGTTGACGAAGGAGCGTTGGTGACGGAAACCAATAAAAATATTACAGGTTCTTTAAAAAAGAGTTCGGATAAAGAGGCGCGTTCTGGAGGGGCCGCATCAGATTCTGGATGGGATGGTAGCCCTAATCCCGAAATTCCGGTCGAAGATCCTGCATTTAAGGTGCCGCAACGGCCTAGTGGATCAGGAGCGGCTAAAGGTATTGTTCAAGAAAGGGATATCATTAGAATTTTGATTTTATTTGGAGGGCATTTATTGCCAGAAGGAGTTACTGTAGGCCAATATATCCTGACTGATATTGAGGATTCTTTATCGAGTTTTGATGAAGCAATATATGGCAGAATAGCACAGGAATGCCACCAATTGCTTGCGGCTGGAGGCAATTTTGATGCGAACTACTTTATACGACATGAAGCAGCCGATGTAAGAAATTTGGCCATCGACTTGATGACCGCCCCTTGGGAATACTCAACAAACTGGGAAGATAAAGTGGGCTTGCCTTTGCAAAACCAACCTAAACCTGACCTTAACTTTGAGGCAGACATGCGTTATGCAGTTGATATGTTTAAGTTTAATAAACTCAGGAAAATGTGTGATATTGTAAATCCAGCCCGTATTAAACAGGCTATGGAAAGCAATGATTACGAATTACTTACGTATTATTTATCCGTGCAAATGAAGATAAAAGAAGCATTAACGCTTATTGCAAAAAAGAGAAATATTGTGGTAATTCCCACTTAACCATTATACGCAACTGAACTTAGTTTTAAACATAATAATGAACAAAGAAGATATTTTAAGCATTCTAAAAACAGTACGTGATCCACAAACAGGACGTGATATTATTACTGCGGGCATGATAGAAAACCTTGATATTCAAGGTAATAACATTAATTTCTCATTGGTCGTTCCTTCTTTGCAGATGCAGGGCAAATCCGATTTGAATTTTGCTTGTATTGGTGCTATTGTTGAGCGATTTCCAGCGGCTCAGGTGAATGTACATTTTGTGGCACGTACGCCTGGTAGTCAGGCAAGTACAAGTGCTGTGCCGCAGATCAAGAATGTGATCGCGGTGGCTTCGGGTAAAGGAGGCGTTGGCAAAAGCACGGTTGCGGTTAATCTTGCGCTTGGTTTGAAAAAGTTGGGTGCAAAGGTGGGCTTGATGGATGCCGATGTTTATGGCCCTAGCCTACCTACTATGTTGGGATTGGTTGGCAAGCGTCCTTTGATACAGGAAATAACTGGAGCGATGAAAATGGTGCCTTTGGAGGCTTATGGTTTACCTACGATTAGTATTGGGAATATTATTGATCCAGAGCAGGCTGTTGTGTTGCGGGGGCCACGATTGGCGGCTATTATTAAGCAGTTTTTTAATGATGTGCTTTGGGATGATTTGGATTTTTTAGTAGTGGATTTGCCGCCTGGTACTGGTGATGTACAGTTAACTTTGTTGCAGACTGTTCCTGTGACTGGTGTTGTAATGGTCACTACACCACAGGAGGTGGCACTGTCTGATGCGATTAAGGGCATGAATATGTTTTTGTTGCCACAGGTAAATGTACCGATTTTGGGGGTTGTGGAAAATATGTCGTGGTTTACACCTGCTGAATTGCCTAATAACAAATACTTTATTTTTGGTGAAGGCGGTGGTAAAAAACTGGCCAAAATGGCGAATACTGTATTGCTGGGGCAAATTCCTTTGGTGCAGAGTGTACGGGAGGGCGGCGATAATGGTAAGCCTGCTATTTTGGAAGATGGCAGTCCTATTGCGGATGCGTTTATTAGGGTAGCGGAGAATACGCTTCGACAAATTGCGGTACGGAATGAATTGATTGCACCATCGCAGAAAGTAAATATTGGTTAACGTGTTTTTTTACCATAGAGGTGTTGACTTTTTTTCTACCACAAAAGGACACAACAGAGCACAGAGACGTAGATTGGGCGCTTCGAATGAGTACGCTACATCTTTGTGATCTCTTGTGTGCTTTTGTGGTAAAAAATATTATATTTGTGGTAAATCAACTTTACCTCTCATTTTTTTGATTTCAGATTGGTGCTCTTTCCCTTTTCTACGGGCTGCTTTTACAGATTGTGGAACCGGTGGCTTGATTCGTTTAAAAATTGGTTTTAACGATTTGGCCATCAATTCGTCGAATTTTTTGATAACCTTTTGTTTGTTGGCCAGTTGCCCTCGCTCTGTTTGATGCTGTAGCACTAGTATGCCTTCAGAGTTGATTCTATTGGCTAACCTTTTGAATAACAATTCTTTTTGTCCTTCGCTTAGCACGACGGAGTTCACCACATCAAAGCGGAGTTCGACTTTACTTTCTACTTTATTTACGTTTTGTCCACCCGGGCCACCGCTGCGTGCGGTTTGAAATGCTAGTTCAGGGTGCAATTTACTGGGTTCAATCATTTTAACTGTTTTGAGCGGCTTGCGCTTTATTTTTTAAAAGGTGAATCGTCTAAATGGATCAAAATTAATTCCCTGCAATAAAACAAACAGAGATATACCGATGAAGTGGCCAGTACAAATAACCATTGCCATCGATCATTAAAGATAAGCATATCATACAGGCCATGCAACAAAAATGTAATCAAAAAGCCGTACAAAATGAGTTTTCGTGATTCCTTTTTACTTATTTCTCTAGTGAAACGCGCTTTACCAAAAAAATAACCTTGTATTACTGCAAAAATTAAATGTGCCGGAATTGCGGTAAATGTCCTAATCCAAAGAGATTGTGTACCAAAACGTTCGTAATAAGCGATGTTTTCTACAGTGGCAAATCCCATTCCAATCATTACTGCATAAACAATACCATCCAAAGGCTCATTAAAGAAACTACGACGATAGGTGCCTAACAATATTACCATCTTCAAAAGTTCCTCCCATAATGCCACTACAAAAAATGCCAATAAAAAATTATCCCAAATACTTCGGTTATTCTCTACCGACAAAGCATCCATGGC
>JAAFHO010000408.1 GCA_013297575.1 Chitinophagales bacterium | reverse complement strand
CGCTTCAATTGGCCGATTTTATTGGCTTGGATGTTTGTTTGGCTATTATGCGGGTATTGCAAGATGGTTTTGGCAATCCTAAATATGCGCCGTGTCCTTTGTTGGTTAATATGGTGACCGCTGGCAAATTAGGGGTAAAAAAGGGCGAAGGCTTCTATGTCTATACCGCTGGAACAAAAGAATTGGTGGTTGCACAGCGGTTTATTGAATAAAACCGTTATTTTCTTAATCTAAGAACTGAAATTTAAATTTTATTCCTAATTGAGTTATAATTCGTATATTTGTACTTCGAAGCAAACGTGTAAGACAAATATACGAATTTATTTTATTCAATTCACCATAGCAAAATGCAAAAAACATCTCTCTTATTACTACTTTTCATAGTGGCCAATCATCTCATTGCCCAAGATCCATTTCAGAAGAAGGGGTTTGAATTAGATATTGACCTGATGGCACCTTTGGGGGAATACAAAGGGGCTGGGGGGCTGGCTAGGTTCGATTTTTGGCAAGTGGACAGAAATTGGGGTAGTACTAAATCTGCGTTGCGTTTTATTGTAGCGCAGCAATCGTTAAAAAAAAGCGGAACGTTTACTCCTACTATTATAGATCCTAGCCTACCATACTATTTTAATATAAAACGTGTTATTCTTGACTTAGCAGTAGGCATGGAACAACAATTCTATTTTAATCGTTCGCGGTTATATTATGGAGCCGATTTCTATTTTTACAGAGCAAATACTTTTGGTGGTGCTGTACCAGACATTTTTTTAACTAGTGGCATCGTCACTAGTGCCAGTATTCTTAACTTGAGCGCACAAACTACTGATACTGGTATAACACCATTTGTAGGGTATAGCTTTTTTATCCGAAAATGGTTTTGCGCCGGTACAGAGTTGTCTATCCCTGTGTCCTACTCCTATTTAAATATATTCAATCGCGGTAATAGTTCCCAATTTTCTGAATTTGACTTTACACCTAGGCTATCTCGACTTTTATATATTGGTTTTCACTTTTAAGTAACTTAACAAAATGCAAAAAACATATCTCTTATTACTACTTTTCATAGTGGCCAATGATCTCATTGCCCAAGATTCTTTTCAGAAGAAGGGATTTGAATTAGATATTGACCTGATGGCACCGTTTG
The DNA here is from genome assembly GCA_013297575.1 of Chitinophagales bacterium. Taxonomy (GTDB): domain Bacteria; phylum Bacteroidota; class Bacteroidia; order Chitinophagales; family Saprospiraceae; genus M3007. The sequence continues at coordinate 4,308 of JAAFHO010000408.1, read as the reverse complement.
GAGAATACAAGGGGGTCGGAGGGCTGGCTAGGTTCGATTTCTGGCAAGTGGACAGAAATTGGGGTAGTACTAAATCTGCGTTGCGTTTTATTGTGGCGCAGCAATCGTATAAAAGCAATGGAACTTATTTGTATGAGTTTCCTCCGCCAAGTTCAAAATATGATTTTAATCAGAAAAATGCTATTTTTGACTTAGCGATGGGAATCGAGCAGCAATTCTATTTTAATCGCTCAAGATTGTATTTTGGGGGCGATTTTTATTTTTATAAGGAAAGTTATTGGGGAACAGTAGTAACAACTATCTTTGGAAATAATGGCGCTATTTCTAGTGTTACACGTTCCAATTCAATTGATCATAGCATTTACACCGGTATGGCTCCCTTTATTGGATATAGCTTTTTTATACAAAAATGGCTTTGCGTAGGTACGGAATTGTCTTTACCTATATCTTTTTCGTATGCCAATAAATCCAATACGGGTAATGATTTCCAATATATGGAATTTGATTTTACACCTAGGTTATCTAGGCTTTTGTATATCGGTTTTCACTTTTAGCAACAAATTTTCAACCATTTCCAATGATGAAAAAAACATTACTTACTTGCGGCCTTTGCCTTATGCTCGGTGCTTTAATGGCACAAGAAGCCCAGAAAAAAGGGTTTATGCCCAATCGTGGTTTTGAAGTAAATTTAGGTTTTTTTACGCCTCGCAAACAACAGATTGGCTATGGGTTACTGCTTAAATACTCACTCCCATTGTTGCATGCTAACAATGGAGTGGTCAGACAAGCATTCCGCCTAAATAGTGCATACCACAACAAAAGTCGAACAGCAAGTTATTTCATTTCAGGTAATGCTATTAGAGATCCCGTAGAAACTGTTACGAACTATACCCCAAAACAGATAGAATGCTCCATTGGTTATGAATTACAAAAAATAAAAAGAAGGTGGCGCTGGACAGCAGGTATTGATCTATGCTATGCTAATGACAAAGGAAATGGGACAAGAACAAAGACCACTACATTCAACAATGGTTCACCAAATACTATCGAAGTATCACCGTACACTACAGCAGAGAAAGAGGCTGGGAGTATAGTTTTCGGTGGCCTTGGGTATTATTTGACACCATATTTGAGTGTAGGTACAGAATGGGGTTTCTCATTTATGGCTCGAAGCGGTACTTCTAAATTTATAGGCGGGTCCACAAATACATTTACTTATTCTAGATTCGAGTATAAATTTCCTCGTATTTTATATCTAGGATACCATTTTTAGTACTCATACAACAAAGAAAAAAATAAACCGCTGGTACTAGGAACAATACTCTCCTAAATTCTGTTTACCTTTGCGACAGAAACAAAACGGGGCTGCCTGGTATTGACGGGAAAGTGTAGTTGTTTCGTAAGCATGCAGGAGCATGGGCGGTTACTCCTTAAAAAACAACGTTCGAACAATAAATGGCAATACTCAGTATGCCATGGCTGCCTAATTACTAGTTAGTTAGAATACGCCATTATGCCGCGTAGTTGAGGCTTCATACACATTGCGCCGCGTATAACCTTTTTTGAAGATAGTCAGCAGAACGCCGTTACTGTTTGATGAGATCTAACGGCTAAGGTGTTTAAGTGTCCGCTGCCGAACCTCCTAAGCACTCGAAAATTCAATCGGAAGATAAGCATGTAGAAGGCGTTATGACGCTTTGTCCGGACGCGAGTTCGAATCTCGCCAGCTCCACCAAAGTTTTTAAAGCAACCCATTGATGACCAATGGGTTGCTTTTTTTTATGGCCTTCGAGAACGTTTACGAAATTTTAAATTTTTTACAAACATTGTATCTATCCCATCGCTCTAAATAATTCCTGTAGGGAATATATGTTTATAGGCTGAATAGGGGTGCGCGTACAAATCCCGTTAGGGATTTTATGTAAAAAACGCACAAAAGAACATACATTCCCTACTGGAATTTGGACAGCGACTGGACAATGATCAAACAATTGATTATCAAATAATTACTATTTTTTTATCTCAAATAAATCGGCACGTTGGAGCATCACATCGCCATTATTGGCACTTATCGTGAGTCGGCTAAAATCTTCTGATGGAAAGAAAATTTCAGTCATAGCCACTTCCCCGCCATCCGCAAATAATTCGCAGGAAGCACGATCGAAAAACAAGTGCATTTTGATGGTTTTGTTCGTGGAAATACGCGGCGCAAAATCCACTTGAGTAGCAAATTTGGGAGAAAAATCCAAATTCCCTGATTTCATTCGGTCGCAGAAAAACCGATTTGTAGCACCATCATAACCAATTTTAAATAATTCGCCTTTGGCATTAGACAGTTCTATTACAAATTCTACTTGTTTGCCATTGGGCGTAAATTCCAAATCGAGTTCGCAAGTAGCCGATGAAAAACCTGCTTTTTCTGTCAAATCAACTTTCCCCGAAACGTTTTGATTGGCAAGAGAATACTTTTTACCCCGTTGCTTTTCCAATTCACGAACAGGCTGCGTACTCAAGCGATATGCATTGCCCGTTTTCCGCAAAGTGAGGGTGCGTGGTATGGTCATAGCACTACGCCAGTTTTGGGTAGGTACTACATTGGCATAATCCCAGTTGGACATCCAGCCCAAAAAGAGGCGGCGGCCATCCGACTTTGGTACATCCGACCATGTTACACCAGCGTAGTTGTCGCGGCCCCAATCGAGCCAAACGGCTTTCCCATTCTGAACAGAGGTTTCAAATTCTGGGTCGAGTTTGAAGGTTTTTCCATCGAAATCGCCTACAAAATACTGCGTACCGGAACCGCCGCTGGGCAATCCGGGATTAAGACTTTGCAATAATACCCATTTTTGTTGCTGGACGCCTGTTGTACCAGATGCCTGCTCAACATTGATTGGGAAAAAATCGGGACATTCCCATACGCCGCCATGTGCACCGTATTCTTTGCCAAAACTGCTCAAATAAGTCCAGTTTTTTAGGTTTTTGGACGACCAAAACATGGTATGATCATAAGCCGCAAAGACCATGATCCATTGTTGGCGGGCTTCGTCCCAGATCACTTTGGGGTCGCGAAAATCATGGATTTTGTCCACATTAGGGATTACAGGGTTACCTGCGTATTTAGTCCACGTGCGGCCACGGTCGTTACTGTAAGCAATGCTTTGGTATTGAAAATCGTGGCGACCAGCCTTTTCGCCTTCCATAAGGTGCTGTGTAAAAATAGCAACCAATGGCGGCTTGCCATTTTCACCAAACCCGCTGGAGTTTTTCCAGTCCACGACTGCGCTACCCGAAAAAATAAGCCCTAATGCATCGGGGTATAAGGCAATGGGCAAGTGTTCCCAATGCACCAAATCGGTACTTACTGCGTGTCCCCAGTGCATAGGCCCCCACACCGTGGCTTCGGGATAATATTGGTAAAACAAGTGGTATTCGCCTTCGTAAAAAACCATGCCATTGGGGTCGTTCATCCAATGGGCAGGCGGGGTAAAGTGATAGACCGGACGGTGTAGTTCTAGGTTTGAATTAGACATTTTTTGGGTACTTTTACAAGAAAAAGTGATCAAAATCAAGCAAAAACAACAAAATATGGTCGTTTTAGTATAATGAGTAAACATATTTTTGAGCGTCAATATAAGTTAAAGTATTTGATTAAACTCCAAACGCTCTCCATCTGGCCCAAGGATATTGAAGTACTTGCAGCCATTTTTCCAAAATGCAAGAAAAACGGGCTGTGGCTCCATCACTGTATATCCTGCGTTTTTAAAAGTCAGGAAAGTGGCTTCCACATCATCCACATCAAATGCGATATGATCGACATGCCCATCTTTACGTGCTCGTATTTTCTGGAGTTCTGTTTCGGGCATTTGATATAATTCCAATATAATATCGCCGTTTTGCATCATCGCTACCATGCCGCCCTCTTCATCATTGAAGGTAAAAGTGGAAGACATTGCGTTGTAAAAACCCAATTTTTCGTAAAATGCGATTGACGTTTTAATATCCGTAACAGGAATACCCACGTGTTGCAAGCGGTTGATTTTTAGTAATTCCATCATCGTATTACTTTACTAATTTTTTTTCTAAATCTTCTAAAGATACACCTTTTGTCTCCGGCATCATTTTCCAAACAAAAAGCAATTGAAATACCATCATTAGCGCAAAAATCGCAAAAATAGGTGCTTGTCCAAAGCGTCCTGCCAACAATGGAAATGTAGCAGCAATCAAAGCCGCAAAAACCCAATGCGTGCTGCTACCCAATGAATTGCCATAGGAGCGCACCTGATTTGGAAAAATTTCGGAAATAAACAC
>JAAFHO010000407.1 GCA_013297575.1 Chitinophagales bacterium | reverse complement strand
AATATGGAGCAACACCCTATTGTGGCGATGCTCAGTTGGCTGACTGGCCCGCCACATTGCGGAAAATCAAAGCCTTAAAACCAGAAATGGCTGTCCCTGGACGTGGTAATGCCTTGTTTAATGTAAAAGAAGTCAACGAATCTATCAGCAGTACAACGAAATTTGTTACTATGTTGCTCGATACCGCCAAAGCAGCCGTTGCCAAAGGTCTGAATTTGACTGATGCGTACAAGGAAATTTATGGGCTAATGAAGCCTGTTTTTGGCGATTATGTGATTTTTGAACACTGTATGCCGTTCAATGTCACTCGTGCGTATGAGGAAGCGCAAGGCATCAAACATCCTAAAATTTGGACGGCAGAGAAGGATAAAGAAATGTGGTTTGCACTGCAAGCGAGTATCTAAGGAACGGTGTTGGAATAATAATTACTATCAGTCTTCTACCCACATCCTAATTACAAAAAATGGGTAGAATTATCGGACAACACATTACGGCGTATCTTATCTATGACTATTGGATACCTGAAAAGAAATGATTTTATCCTTTTATTAATATAGTTAAAAATGAAAAATAGCATCTCATTATTGAATTTCATTATTTGCCTCGTGGCAACTTCACCGTTATTTGCTCAAAGCAAAGTGGAATGGGTAACCACGTCTCAAACGGTACAATGGCAAAAACAAAAAGGCTTGAAAATAAGCCAATCAACAGGCAATGCCGATGTCGAAATCCGTTTAGACCAACCCCAACAAACAATCGAAGGTTTTGGGGCTTGTTTCAATGAATTGGGCTGGACATCGCTCCACCTTTTAAGCAAAAAAGACCGTGAAAGTATCTTAAAAGAACTATTTGCACCCAATAAAGGGGCTAATTTCACAATTTGTCGGATGCCTATTGGTGCGAATGATTTTTCTCGAAATTGGTATTCTTACAACGAAACGGACGGTGATTTTGAGATGAAAAATTTCAGTATTGCCAATGATTTTGAAACACTTATTCCGTTTATAAAAAATGCTCAAAAGTATAATCCAACTTTAAAATTATGGGCTTCACCGTGGTCGCCGCCGACTTGGTTGAAATACAATAAGCATTATGCGTCAAAACCTGTCCCAGATGTTACGAATTGGCCGGCAGACCGATTACAAAAAATGAGAGATAGCTGGGGGATGGATTTTAGAGGAATAAGCAATGGCATGAAAGCCGAACAAACGATTAGAGAAGGGCAGGATGGATTTATACAAGACGAAAAATATTTCAAGGCATACAGCCTCTATTTTTCAAAATTTATTGATGCCTATAAAAAACAAGGTATCAATATCGGTATGGTGATGCCACAAAATGAATTCAATTCTGACCAAGTTTTTCCAAGCTGCACTTGGCGGGCTTCAAGTTTAGCAAAATTTGTTTCATTTTTAGGTCCAGAAATGCAAAAAAAGAATGTCGATGTCTTTTTTGGCACAATGGAAAGGGGCAATGAAAAATTGGTAGATACGCTTTTAACAGATCCACAAAGCAAACCCTATATTAAAGGCGTAGGCTTTCAATGGGCAGGGAAAGATGCGATTGCGGCTGTTCACAAGCAATATCCTGATTTACCTTTATATCAGAGTGAGCAAGAGTGTGGTAATGGGTACAATGATTGGAAATACTGTACTTATGCTTGGGGTTTGATGAAACATTATATGAATAACGGTGTAAAGGCGTATCAATATTGGAATATTTCCTTAAATGAGGGCGGTGTGAGTACATGGGGCTGGCATCAAAATTCGCTGGTGGTTGTGGATACTTTGACTAAAAAATACAGATACAGTTATGAATTTTATTTGATGAAACACCTAAGTCATTATGTAAAACCCAATGCGAAACGGGTCAATACTGAAGGGGCATTCAATAACCTACTTGCCTTCATCAATCCCGATAAAAGCATAGCGATATTGGTACAGAATGACAGCAACGAAGTGAAAAATGTAAATATCAAAATAGGCGATAAAACCATAAACCCTTCACTAAAACCCAACACCATTAATACTTTTTTGATAAAATAATCGTAACGTCACCTTCAGGTCGCGCGATGTGTTAAAACGACATAAAGGTCATTTTACGTTTAACTATGTTTCAATATCAAACATATCCTTTTAAAAAACCGCCTGAACTAAGCGGTAAAAAGGCCAAAATCTATGATGTGGTCATCGTTGGCGGTGGGCCTGTGGGCTTGACATTGGCCCTGTCATTGGCAAAACAAGGGATTGAAGTTGTGCTTTTAGATGACAGCAACCAAGTTGGCGTAGGTAGCCGTGCAATTTGTTTTGCCAAACGCAGTTTAGAAATTTTTGATAAATTGGGTGTGGCAAAACCGATGATAGAAAAAGGGGTTCAATGGAATGTCGGGCGTATCTTTTTCAAAGATGAAGAAATTGACCGCTTCGATTTGTCGCCCGAAAAAGTGTCAAAATACCCCGCTTTTATCAATTTGCAGCAATATTATGTGGAGCAATTTTTGATTGATGCGGTTTTGAAAGAGAAAAAGGCAGATGTGCGCTGGCTCAATAAGGTCATCAATATAGAACCGTGCGTAGAGACTTTGCATTGCAACGCCTCTACGGTCAATATTGAAACGCCCGAAGGCAATTATTCTTTACAAACCAAATATTTAATCGCTTGTGACGGCAGCCGAAGTACTGTCCGCAATTTGATGAATTTGGAGATGCACGGCGAGCGTTTTGAAGAACGGTTTTTAATTGCTGATTTTAAAATGGAAGCCGATTTTCCTTCTGAAAGGTGGTTTTGGTTTGACCCGCCTTTTGCACGTGGACAAAGTATTTTATTGCACAAACAGCCCGATAATTTGTGGCGTTTGGATTTCAAACTGGGTAAAAATGCCGATAATTCATTGGTGCAAGACAAAGATTTTATTCATGAAAAGATAAAAAGTGTGGTCGGAGAACGCCCTTTTGAATTGGATTGGACGAGTATTTATAGTTTTAGTTCTAAAAAATTAGACCGTTTTGTGCATGGAAACGTGGTTTTTGTAGGCGATGCAGCGCATGTTGTCAGCCCGTTTGGAGCACGCGGGGCGAATAGTGGCATTGAAGATGCGGACAATTTGAGTTGGAAATTGGCTTTTATACTGAGAGGGGGTAATCCACAACTTTTAGAAACTTACAATATTGAAAGAACAGCCGCTGCCGCCCAAAACATCGCCTGTACGGGTCAATCAAACACCTTTATTGCACCGCAAGGCGAAGCGGCAACAGCTTTGAGAAATGAGATTTTGGAAAAAGCCAAAATAGATATTGCCTATAAAAAACAAATCAATTGCGGGCGTTTGAGTGTACCGAATATCTATGGAAAATATCCAAACAGTGAAGAAGGCAAATGGATGTGGAGCAACAGCGATGTAGAAGCAGGAAGAGCCGTAAAAGACTTCTTTTTAGATGATAAAAAAACGTATTTAATTGAAAAATTAAAGTACCAGTTTACCTTAATGATTTTAAGAGGTATGCTCACAATTGAGGATAAAGCAATCTTGAAATCACAAAATATTGCCGTTTTAGAGATAAATTATCGGAAAAATACGGATTTAATGGGAATGTATGAATTGGGACTTCACACAGCTTATCTCTTCACACCCGACCAGTATATTTTAGGGCGTTGGAAAGATTTTGTTGCCCATAAAGCGATTGATTTAAAGAAAATATATCTCTCTGGTTCGACTTATGAAATGGATACCTTGCATAAAACAGAACAAGAAGTGATTGATGAACAAATTGCTGAAAAATTAATGTACTTAGCTCATTAAATCAAATTCATCCTGCCAATCTATCATAAAATTGGAAAAATTCTGCAAAAACGCCATGTTCAATTCCGTTAGGAAAATGGAGAATTATACTATGAACAACTGTTCAGGCTCGTTGCGGACGCAATTGGGCAATATTCCGGTTGAATACGGCGATTAGTTGATTATTCCACGCATACAATTTTACTAAACTAACAACTACCTTAACAATAAAATACTACATTTGCTCCCAATAAAATCACACACATGCTAAAAATCTACTTGCCCACCATACTGCTATTTTTATTGACCAGCAGTTCATCCCTTTTTAGCCAAAAAAACACGCCTATTACAGGCATTATTATCGCCGAAAATAGCGGTGAATCCGTCATTGGTGCTACCATACGCTCCCAAAAAACACCCCTCACAGGTACAACCACAGACGTAGATGGAAAATTTTCAATCACTACCTTACCGGACGATACACTGCTTGTATCCTATATCGGTTTTGAATCCATTGCAATTCCAGTCGCTGGACGAACTTTTCTCGAAATCAAACTTTCGGAAAACGGCCAAACGCTGGGCGAAACCGTCATCACCGCTTTTGGTATAGAACGACAAGCAAGAGCAGTCGGTTTTGCTACCCAAAATGTAAAAGGCGACGAACTCTCCAAATCCAATACCGCAAATATTCTCGGTGGTCTTGCTGGAAAGATGGCAGGCGTTAATATCGTGCAAGGCAACGGTGTAGAAGGCGGCACCACTCGTATCGTCATTCGTGGAAATACCCAAATTTTTGGCAACAACCAACCGCTGATTATCGTGGACGGCGTGCCACTCGATAACAGCCCCGGCTGGACAGGCGTAGAATCAGGACGCGACTGGGGCAGCGCCATTAATAATATCAATTCAGCAGATATTGAACGCTTGGACGTACTAAAAGGCGCAAATGCAGCAGCACTTTACGGCGCACGTGGCGGTAATGGCGTCATATTAATCACCACAAAAAAAGGTATAGAACGGCCAGGATTAGGTATTGATTATCAATATAGTATGCGTACAACTAATCCTTTTTATTGGCGCGAAATGCAGAACGAATACGGTTTTGGCGGGCCATTTTCCTTCAATGAACCGCGATTAGCGACAGACGCAGATGGCGTTTATCAGCACCCAGCCGAGTTGTACACCGATTTTGGTCCGGAAGGCAAACCAACCACCGAAACCTTTGGTGCTTATGCCAGTTCGCAATCTTGGGGACCACGTTTGGACGGGACTCCCGTGCGTTGGTGGGACGGATCTATGCGTTCGTGGTCGCCACAACCCGATAATTTTAAACGGTTTTTCCAAAGAGGTTTAACACAGCGACACAATTTATCCTTCTCAGGTGCCAGTAAAATGGGCTCGGTGCGGGCATCTTTTACACGGGAAGACCATCGTTCGGTGGCATTGAACAGCAATTTTGACCAAACAACGGCTTTTATCGGTTCAAAACTCAATGTGTCTAAAAAAGTTCGTGCCGAAATCGGTATTTCTTATATCCAGTACAACCGCCTCAATTCGCCTATACTCGGTAGCGACAATAATTCATTTGGCAAAATCATGATTTACGGCTACCCAAGGAGTTACCAAGGCGAAAACCTAAATTATGAAGAACCCGATGGCACTAAGCATGATTTTGGGCCAAACCCTTT
>JAAFHO010000406.1 GCA_013297575.1 Chitinophagales bacterium | reverse complement strand
CAAGGACAAATTTTACTTCTTTAGGGTAAAGGTATTTGGTTTTCCCCGGTTCCAGCGCACAGACTTTTAAAGCAAAAGAATCATTAAATTTGTTGTTCATGGCATTCAGCAGATCCTGCGAATAGGTTGCTATGCCACATTCCCTTGGTGGATACGACGTAATGAATAATACTTCAGGTAGGTGGTTTTCTGGCTGGCGTATAGCTTTAGATTTAAGCGTGCTATACACGGTAAAAGGAACGTGTTTTGCTACCTGCTTTAGATTAAATGTTTGTTCGTTATCCATCATTAATTTTATTTTGTAGCATTTCTGTTAAGAGTGCCGATAAAGAGAGAAAGTTGTAGGAATTTGTTGGTACGTTATAAAAAAGGGCATCATCAGATAAGGCCGAGCCACTTGGGCAACAACATTATTGACTCCACCCTTCTTCAACCCATACTCACATTAAGATAAAATAAGTTTGGCATAGTTACGCTTACTTACTGCTCGGTAAAATAAGTGTTATAGTTACCATTCTGTATAATACCTGCATTATACATGCCTTCTGTTTGAAGGCGAAATCGGTTTAAGTAAGAATGACCCAGTGTTTGTTAATCCTTAATTATGTGCTAATACTCATCCGAGATTGTTTTTTACTTCGGCTACGTAGGTTTTGTGCATAAAATCGTACAGTATCCTATAAATCTATGCTCAAAACCTAACTACGCTCAGTATCAAGCATATGAAAATTCATTAGCGAAGGGGCAATCCCCACACCGCCCCTTCCAAAGCTAACGAATGGTTTCAATTACTTTTTATTATTCACAGTAAGGTCTTTCAAAGCATTGCCTAATTCATCCATATCGTGGTTGAACTCAGTTTTAAAAGAAGCCCAATCACTTTTTTGGGTTTCATAATTGTTCATTCTGGCTTTGAAGTCTTTATTTTTCTGCTGTAGTTTATCGATACTTTCTGTGTAAGCAGCATCTACCTTTTTACCCGCCTTTTTCATTTTAGTTTTCAATTCAGCGATAGCAGCATCATTGGCATCGATACGCACTTGATTTTCGGCTTTGAATGCTTGCCACTCCGCTTCATTGGTGGCTTTCATAGCGGCTGTATTTGCATCTTTTTGAGCATCCTTAAGGTCTTCCTTTGCGCCTTCTACTTTGGCATCAGCCTTATCAGATTTAGTGGCGGCAGAGTCGCAACTCGTCATAGATATAGCGGTTACAAATGCCAGCATAGAAGCCATTGTAAATGTTGAAAATGTTGTCTTTTTCATTTTTAAATATTATTATTTTTGCAATTAGCAAAATCTTAGTGAAATAATTTTCACATACAAAGGTATAAGTAATATGCTCCGTCGGCGTTATATAATTTGATGGGAATGTTATAAAATTCACACGTTAGTCTTAATTGGCTACTGCAAGTACCGCCGAAGTACCCAAGCATCGGTCTCATGGATCTCCATCAGCCCGGTAAGGAAGTCGGCAGTAACCAAATCTTTATTTTTGCCCGCTGCCAACTCAATGTCTTTGCGCAATTGAGTGATAACGGTTTCATGGTCGCTCAATAGTTCCTTTAGCATTTCTTTTTGAGAAGGGTAAGTATTCGGGAATTCTTTAAGCCTGGAACACTCAATAAATTCGGCCATAGTACCTATAGTTTTGCTACCAAGTTTATTAATGCGCTCAGCAACGGAGTCGATGGATGCTTCAATTTGCTGGTATTGGCCTTCTAATAACTTATGAAGTTCCATAAAACTTTCACCAGCGACATTCCAATGGAATTTACGTGTTTTGATGTAAAGTGTCATTTCATCTGCTAGCACACCCTCCAAATTGGAGGCGCTGTTTTTCAGGTTTTTTTCGGAAATCCCTATTTTAGGTTTCATATTTAATTATTTATTTTTATTGTGTGAAAAATATGTTTTGACAAAAGCGTGTTCTTGATTTTCAGTCATTTTATCGGCCTGTTCTACTTCAATTTTGATATGCGCAAAAAGATGATCTGCTCGTAACATATTGAATAGTTCTGTTTTTGCATCTGTTGGTCCAAATAAGAGTACAGCGTCATAATCGCGGATAATATTGCCCAAACCTTTGTAATAAGAGGCTTGTTGGTGCTGCTCTTTGTTGTGCATCAAATGCTCACTTTTTGTCAAACTTTCCGTTTTATCTTGGTGTGAAAATTCGGATTCAACGATATTTGTTTTGATGGTATTATCGGAATATTCCATCAAGTGCGCACTGGAATGATCCATCCAAATACCTAGGTTTTTTACTATTGACATGATGTTTTATTGTTTAGTATGCGTTATGCGATGTGCGGGCGTAGGAATGATGAGTTGAGGCGTTTCTTCGTTTAAATGTCCTGCTATTTCGGCGTATTCTTTAGATAATTCAGTTATTTCGTGTTCGGTTTTTTCGCCAACATGAATCACCTCTTTGCGAGCAGTTTCACTAGAAGTAACCAATTCATTGACTTTTAAATGAAGCGATGCCGTAAAGCGATTGAATGCCTTTTGAATAATAAATAAACTCAAAAAAGTGAGCGCATGAATAACATCTCTGAAACATTCATGGTAGTTTTGGGTATAAAATTGCTCGTTCCAAAACCAAATTACGATCATAATAAAAGCCACCATAAAAGTGATCGAATTACCCAGTATTACAGTGGCGAGCGCAGTAAATTTTTCAAATACTAGGTCTATTTTCCGGTAAATGCGTTTCATTATATTTAAATTCTTTAAAATAAATTTTAGCGAGGAGTAAAAACATTGCGATCAGGATGGGGCCAAAAATAAATCCAATAAAACCAAATAACTGTACACCGATGATCACACCAAAGAGCGTAATCAGTGGATGTGTATGCCCAATTTTTTTCATGAGCCACATCCGTGCAACATTGTCCACGGTACCGATCACAAAAATGCCATAGATCAAAACGAACGCCGCCTCGCCTGTTAAACCCTTGGAATATAACACAATAGTAAGCGGTATAAAAGCCAAGGAAACACCCAAAAACGGTATCATACCTGCAACAAAAGTCATAAAAACCCAAAACCACAAATCATCTACACCTGCCAATCGATAACCAATAAAGCCGAAAAAGCCTTGAACTACACCCATCATAGGAATACCCAGTGCATTGGAGTACACTAAATTATCCAATTCCGTGCGAATATCCTGAATGCTATTCTCTTGTAAAGGCAGCCAATTTAAAAAAGTATGCTCCATTTTTTCGCCATCCATGAGCATAAACCATAGGATAAAGTAGGTCATCAGTAACAGCACTAAACCCACCAAGGTAGCATTTATGAGATTCGTTACCTCAAATACGCCCCATGCCGATAGGCTTTGTATGCGCTCAGGGGTAAGTAAGTGCATACCTATCCGCGTTTCAAAATCCAGAATAGTAGTTTTAAAGGATTCTAAAATTTGCTGAGAGTTTTGAAAACCATTGATTACCTTAGTACGCAGCAATTGTATTAATCCGCTGATCGGTAATAAAATAACCACAAAAGACCAAAACATGGTGAAGGCAACCGACACCTTGTGGTTCCAATGGCGGGTTTCTGTGAGATAATGGGTCGGTTTCCTAAGCAGAACATATAGTGTGTATGCGCCTAAGAGTGCTGGAGCAAAAGATTTTATATTCCAAAAAATCAACGCAAATAAAGCGGAAATTAAGAATAATAAAAAAAATTGCCGAAATTGAGAAATGTGTACCACGCGTAATATTTAATTAAAGTATCAAAGTATAAAGATAGGTAACATTTCTAAGAAATGGCATCAAAATAATTACAGATTATGCAACGCATTAAATATTTATGCCTTGCAAAGTACCTAGAACACCAAAAGCGCGCAACAACCACAGCACTAGTACGATTACAACTACGATATTGAGGATATTTTTGACTTTTCCATCCATGGGAATATAGGTATTGACTAACCAAAGCAATACACCGACAACAATAAGCGAAATAAGAACATTTAATAAAGGCATAATTGTATATTTTAAAGTGAACTGCAAAGGTAGGATACAAAAAACATCATTAATTTACACCATTTAAGGAATAGTTTACATAATTCTCACTTGGTTATTACTTAGAACACTGAAATATTGCTTCCATGTAAATGTTACAACTAATAATCAGAATTACGTAACGATAGCCCAATCCAAAACCTGCTCCTTTGTGGAAACTGTTGTTCCATCATCTTATGAACGTAAAAAATTATGAACAACAATACAACATATACTTAATGACAAATTGGCATTTTATTAGCAAAGAGGAGGTACTCCAACATACCCACAGCCAAACAGGTGGACTTTCCGTATCTCAATCCGCAATAGCGTTAAAAAAATATGGATCTAACGTACTGTTAGAAAAAAAGAAAAAACCTGCGTGGTATATGTTTTTGCTGCAATTTAAGGAAACCATGATCTTGATTTTGTTGGCAGCAGCAGTAGTGTCGGGTATTGTAGGTGATATGAAAGACATGATTGTTGTGTTGGTTATTGTCGTATTAAATGCCATTGTTGGTTTTGTGCAAGAATATCGAGCGGAAAAAGCGATGGAAGCATTAAAAAAAATGTCACCGTCTGTTGCAACTGTTTTGCACGATGGGCGGCCGGAGGAAATAGATGCCTCCTTGCTCGTACCTGGCGATGTGGTGGTACTCGATACCGGCAATCTCGTTCCTGCCGACCTCCGGCTGCTGGAATGTATTGCGCTAAAAATTGAGGAAGCATCGCTTACGGGCGAATCGGAGGCCGTGGAAAAACAAACAGCGCCCCTGCCTTCCCCCAAATTACCTGTTGCCGACTGTACCAATATGGCCTACAAAAGCACCGTCGTTACTTATGGTAGAGGTAACGGTGTGGTAGTAGCAACCGGGATGAAAACGGAAATAGGCCAAATTGCCCAAATGTTGCAGGAAGACGACGAGATGACGCCGCTACAAAAGCGGCTTTCTGAATTTAGCAAAAAACTATCCCTAATCATTATTGGTATTTGTATTGTTATCTTTATCGCAGGTGTTATCCGCGGTGAAGAGCCTTTAAAGATGCTCCTAACCGCTATTTCGGTTGCTGTAGCGGGTATTCCAGAGGCGCTGCCGGCGGTAGTTACTATCGCACTCGCCATTGGGGCAAGGCGATTAGCGCATAAAAAAGCCTTGATCCGAAAACTACCAGCCGTAGAAACGCTTGGGTCAATTACTTTTATTTGTACCGATAAAACAGGTACGCTCACCCAAAACAAGATGACGGTGACCGAAACCTGGACAGATCAAACAACACCCGATGGATGGTCGCTTTCGAGCGCCGATGCCTTACTGTTGTGTATGGCGCTCAACCATAATGTCAAAAAAAATGAAAAAGGCGTGCCTATTGGCGAACCCACAGAACTCGCACTCGCGGCGTATGCTACTGCAAATTTGACGGCAATTGACCCCAAAAATTCACCGAGAACGGAGGAAC
>JAAFHO010000405.1 GCA_013297575.1 Chitinophagales bacterium | reverse complement strand
TAAATACACCCGCATTGCAGCCCTGTACCACAACCGCACTAAGATGGGCCAAACTAGGATGGAAAGGCTGCTGATCCACTTCAAGCCGATATGTAGAGCCATCTGCTGCCATTTTAAAAGTTAATGCCTCACCAGCGGCGAGTATCGGCGTTTCGGCTTGTCGTTGTATCATATCATCCTCTATTACAATGTAATCCGCAGGTGCTACCATATTGCCTGTCCCAATATTTTGAATCTTAAACACCACGCTATCACCATCACAAACGGCATTTGTGGTTAAACTAGCACCATTCCAAAGTCCATTTGATGGCAAGCACGAAGTATCGGGGTAGGCATGCGCTTCCGTACAGTGCGTATAGCCCAAAGGCGCATTGCAATCGGTAAAGAACTTGATCTGAAAATTGCGGTAATGGCCAGCTGGAGGAATAGGATCAAAATCAATTCGGACAGATTGGCCCACCACAGATGTTGCCAATGGAGTACTGCTGGTATAGGACAATAAATTATCCAATGTGACAATGACATACGCATTAAAGGCCGTATCGGTGCCTATATTGACCAATTGACCACTGTAAGTACCCGAAAAACATGGACGAATAAACGACCCGCCCAAACTCACTTCCATCAAAGGGCAACGTGGCAATGTATCCGTAAAATCAACGAGTGCCATGTCGCCAATATCGGGTAAGTTGACTGTCACACTATCCTCGCAGTACGCGGCAGGTATGCCTAAAGGTGTACTATGCACCAAGTAAGTACCAACAGGAACATCCATGGTGTAATTGCCATTTATATCGGTAGTGGCATAGAAGTTGGCACTAGTACCTGTTGCCTTCACTATTCGAGACGACAACGGCCTATCTGATGGGTCATTGGTACAGTTTTGTTCCGTATCTGATACTATACGCCCCGAAATGAGATTAGGAAATACCAGCCCATTTTCTCCTATTTTGATAAGATAACCATTCACATTGGGAAATATCCATTCATCACCACAAGCAATACAGCCATTATCTGGCGTTGAACGAATATCACTGATGCGTCGGGTATCAACACCCGGGGGACTCAAGGCTCGAAACCATTCCTGATTGCCATCTTCGTCCAATTTTACAATGGCCCAATTGCCATCTCCAATAGCAAATACACAACCACCGTCGGGGCTACCATCAATAGTGATTTCGCCTTGACCAATATTTACCCCCCATTGGTTTTCAAAAGCCTTTTCCCACACAACTATACCATCCAAATTTACTTTTTCGATTAACAGTTTGTATAAAGACGATACACTTTTTTTTGCTAAATACAAACTACCATTTGACCCAAATCGATTGGCAACAGGAAAATTAGTATTATCTAAAATTTTGGTTTCCAATACATTCAAATCATTGTCTAAATGTACCCAAAATGTTTGTTGAGAGTTAAAATTATTCGCTACATAATTACCCGTGACAAGAAAAGTACCATCACTTTTTTCATAAAAGTCTAGTAAAGTCACCCGTCCCAAAGGAATCGAAATAATGGCTGTGTCAATGAGTGTACCCGCTGCGTCGGTTCGTAAAATAAGTCCATGATAGGCAGCATTTTGATTCATCTCTCCTACAGCCATTATTTGACCGTTTTGAAGTGCTTTAACGCTTTTAAAAGCAGCACTTTGGCCTAGATTATAGTTTTTACGCCAAATAAGTCCCCCCACACTACTAAATTTGAGCAAACTGGCCTTGGGAAGCGGAATATTCCACCAATCTTTTTGGGTGCCACGTGTAAGTAAATAGCTACCATCATTAGCGGCGTACAGGCTGGTACTATACATGGTATCGCCAGCAGGCAAAGCAACTTCCCATTGCGGCGCACCATCGGCATCGGTTTTGAGCAAATGTATGCTTGTGGTATCAAAATCCCAAGGTGCCAATGCGCAGTACCCACCATCGGTGGAAAGCACAACGCGGTAAAAATTAGAAAAAGCAATTGGTGTAAGCGTGTAATTGCGCTCCCAACCGCCCTGCGCATGGGAGCATAGGGTACCAAGAAGGAATACTGACCACAGTAATATTCGAGTCGTATGTATTTTTTTCATAGCGTATTATATTTTTTAGTTAAACTGTTGTTTTGAAAGGAACGAGGAAATAATAAGTTAGCACTCTTGGGTAGATTAATTTTTGCTCATGCTTCGGCAGGCTCAGCACGGGTACAAGTATCTTTTTGTGCGAATAGTGGTGGGGCTATTTAAACAAAAAGATGGGCAGTATGTGCGGAAAGGAATCAGCCAAGAGTGCTAACTTATTGTTTCCTCGTTCCTAATGCACTTTTCATGGTACAAATGTTGGGCAATCGACCGTTAGAAAAAAAATCAAAATATTGATTTTGTCTAAATTTAATATTTGTATAAAATTTTCAAAATGTTGTTTATCAATATTTTATAAATAAATTTTGTAAAATAAAAATTAATAAATACCGTTTTATTTTTCTACTATTTTTCATAAATATCGTCATGCAAAACGAATCATCTAATTTATACCGCCTGCTCGACACCCTTTCGGTCACCGAATGCCGAGCATTGCGCAAATGGTTAGCATCGCCGTACCACAACCAGCGCTCCGATTTGAAGGCACTGTTTGAGGTATATGAAACAGCCCGAAAGAAAAACAAACCCGTTCCTGACAAAGCGGTTTTATCCGAGCAGTTATTCCCCGGTGAGCCTTATGACGACCATCGAGTGCGGATGTCGATGAGCCTTTTGTTAAAGCAAGTAGAATCGTTTTTGCTCTACGAAATGACCCAAAACGATACACTAGAGATCGAGATTAAAAAACTAACGCTGTACCGAAGTCGAAATTTTCCCGATTATTTTCACCGTCAAATGTCGAAAGTACGCTACCAATATCAAGCACAACCGTATCGGCATCCGCAATGGCATTGGCAGGGTTTTGAGATAGAACAAGAAAATTATTTGCTGCAAGCCACCGAACGCCGCACCGCATCGCTCAATGTGCAGGCCACAGTAAATAGCCTCGATTTGGCTTATCTCGCGCTCAAATTACGCCAAACCTGCGCCGCACTCTCGCACCAGGCCGTTTTTAACGCCGATTATGATTTTGGGCTTTTGCCCACAGTTTTGGCCGCTATTGAAGGGAAAGATTGGTCTAATATTCCTGCTTTTGCGGTATATTACCACTGTTACCTCACCCTCAGCCAATCCGACGACTTAGGACATTTTCAGCGGTTCAAAGCGGTATTACTCACGCACGCACACGATTTTCCACCAGCCGAAATGCGCGATTTGTACCTACTGGCCATCAACGTTTGTATCCAGCGGTACAACCACGGTGACCGTACTTATTTAGAAGCAGAAATGGAACTCTACCAACGCGGATTGGCCGAAAAAATACTGTTTATGGGTGGTTATATCACCCGATTTACCTACCGAAATGTGGTTTCATTGGGTCTTACTCTACAGCAATTTGACGAAACTGAATTGTTTGTAGAGACCTATAAAGACCAAATGGAACCACGCCACCGCGATGCCAATTATGCCTTTAATTTGGCCCGATTAAAGTACGAACGCGGCGCGTACCCCGAAGCATTAACGCTCTTGCAACAGTCGGATTACAAAGATCTGCTGCTCAATCTTGCAGCAAAAGCACTTTTGCTCAAAATCTATTACGAAACCGACGAAGATACCGCACTGGATTCGCTCCTAGATGCTATGAGCAATTTTGTTCGGCGGAAAAAAGAACTGGGCTACCACAGAGACAATTACCTCAACCTGTGCAAGTTTGTAAAAAAAATAAGGACAATACGCGTTGGGGACAAAACCGCTCTCGCTGCACTCAAAAAAGAAGTGGAAGACACGCCAGCATTGGCTTACAAGGATTGGTTATTGGGGAAGTTGGGGGAATTATAGGGGCCTTCATAGTTTGATCGTTTTTCCAGTCTTCGCAGATAATTTTGCGGCATCCAGAATTTCCATAACCATCATATTATTCTCTAATGAACTAAGATCGAAAGGTGCTAATGTTATTTCTTTTCTGATAACCGCAGCAAATAGAGAGAAAGGGTCATTATAAGGAGAAGGTTGTTCCTCTAATTTTAAGAGGTTGTTCTAAAAATTGTGTCCGAGTACTTAATTCCCTTGGTTTGTTTTTCAGAAGGGTTGGTGCGTCCTGTTTTGTCAGATCTGAAAATAAGAATAGGATCGCCTTGTTGTCAAAGTTCTGCCTGTGTTTTGATGTGTTCTAAAACTCGGTTATGAATTTTGTGAACAATATTGTCGCTCCAAAGTGTCCAATAAAAATCTGGTTTGATTTTATTTACATACCAAGTTGTTCCTTCAAGCAATGTGTGTCCATTTGGTAAAGCGGTTAGTTTAAATTGTCCTTGTTTAGAAACCCAATAACCGTGAAGATGGTTTGGATGAATGTCATAAAAACTAATTTCTTTCATTGGTTCTGGTTGTTCTTCAACTGAAAACTGTAATAGTTTTGGTTCGTTCCAAACAGTAATGGGTTCTACAAAACTTCCTGTTGAAAAATTACAATATCTAACTGCTCCAACGCCTTGTCCATTAATGGTAGCATTGATTGGGTAGGCAATGCCTGTTTTAAAAATAAACTCTATATAAAAAGTCCAAACCCGTAATCTCTAAAAACATTTATCGCCAAGTAGGAAAATATCCAACCAAACAAACAAGGCAATGCGATTGAAAGCAGTTTCTGATTAGAAACATGTGTCAAGTTATTTGTTTCTGTCATTTATGGAATATGGTTTAAGGTGACGTGCAACGCCCGCCCGCTCGACAAAGTTACGAAAAAATGAAAACACAGTGCATCATTTTTTTTGAAATTTGATGTGCTGCCGGTTGGGGTTAGAGGTATGTTCAGGGAACTTTGAAAATTCCCCGAACATAAGAAAATAGCAGCAAAAATTACATATTTTCAGGCGAAATTGGTGAAGGCACAATATTTTTCACCGGTTTTATACTTTTCAAATACGCATATATCGCTTTCACATCGGCATCCGCCATTGCAGTATAATTGACCCATGGCATCGGAGGCAACAGCATACGTCCGCCTTCCAAGCCTTTGTATTTACCCTGTGTCAAGGCTTTTTTGAATTGTTCTTCCGACCAATTCCCGATGCCCGTTTCGTCGGGTGTTAAGTTGCCTGCGAAGGAAACACCCCACGGCCCGGCGGCGGCAGTCAAATCGGGATAAAACATAGAAAAGCCTTGCTTCAAAATTGGGTCTTTGAACTTCATAATTGGCCTGTCGGCGGGATAGCCTGCGAGCATAGTTTCAGGGATGACTTCTGGGCCGTTTGCGCCCATTCTTTTTGCCGAATGACAATCGTTGCAACCCATTATTTGCACCAAATATGCACCGCGTTTTACGGCATCTTCAGCGGTGGTTGCAGGCGTTTCGGCTGTTTGTGTAGCCGTTTTAGGTGTGTTGTCTGTGCAAGAAGCGAGGCAGACGA
>JAAFHO010000404.1 GCA_013297575.1 Chitinophagales bacterium | reverse complement strand
ATCCGCAAAAAGAGGAATAACAGAACCCCGACTGGCCATTACGTTGCCATAGCGCGTACCACACAAGATGGTATCGCCCGATTGGCGGGATTTGGCCACCATCACTTTTTCCATCATTGCTTTGGAAATGCCCATCGCGTTGATCGGGTACACCGCTTTATCGGTACTCAAAACGACCACCTTTTCTATCTTGTTTTTGATAGCAGCCTCCAACATATTTTCGGTACCCAAAACATTCGTTTTTACGGCTTCAACTGGAAAAAACTCACAAGATGGGACTTGCTTCAGTGCAGCAGCATGGAAAATATAATCAACACCTACCACAGCATTTTCAATGCTACGATAATCGCGTACATCGCCAATATAAAACTTGACTTTATCGCTTTGTAATACACGCCGCATATCATCCTGCTTCTTTTCATCCCTGCTAAATATCCTAATTTCTTTGATATCCGTATGCAAAAAACGGGTCAGGACGGCGTTTCCAAATGAACCTGTGCCTCCTGTAATTAATAGTGTTTTATCTTTAAACATAAATAATATGTTGAGTATTTAAAAATTGGCTTTAATGAGGGCATCCCTTTCTGGAATGGTCGGATAATTGATTAAAACAGCTTTATAAATGCCTTTAAATACAAATAGGCTTCCTGCAGAAGCGCCAATAATGCCATGTTTGGAAACCAATTTTGCGATATCATCTAATGAACCTGCACCACCCAATGCTGTAAGCGGAATACTGATTTGGTCGCGTACTTTTTGGATTAAATCATAATCATAACCCTTCATTACACCATCTTGATCAATAGAATTGATGACAATTTCACCAGCCCCCAATTCCTGCATTTTACGCGCAAAAGCAACGACCTCTTTGCCCGTCGCTTTTTTACCATTGTGGGTGTAAATTTCGTATTTCCCACCAAAAAATGCTTTTTTTACATCCAAAACGACAACAACGCTTTGATTGCCAACGCGCTCGGCTATTCTCGAAACAATTTCTGGCGTTTCAACAGCAATCGAACTAATTGCAATTTTTTCGACCCCTAAACTAAAAATACGTTGCGCTTGGTCTGCTGTTTTTATCCCTCCGCCATAACACAAGGGCATTCGGCATTCCGCAGCCAAAAACTCAATCATTTTGTAGTCAGGTTCTCGCTGGAGTACTGTTGCATCAATATCGAGTACCGTCAGTTCGTCACTTTCTTTCTCATTAAAAATACGAACAGCATTAATTGGATCACCTACATATTTAGGTGCCTTAAAATTGACAGTTTTTACGAGTCCTTTATCGTGTACCAACAGGCACGGGATGATTCTTGGTCTTAGCATTTAGTTAAGTTCAGCAAAATTCTTTAATAATTGTACGCCATAGTGGTGGCTTTTTTCGGGATGAAACTGTACACCAAATACATTACCAGATTGAACTGCACTGGCAAATTCAGTACCGTATCCGGTAGTAGCAATTGTATCCTCCGAGTTATTGCATTTGAAATAATACGAATGCAAAAAATAAAAGCGCGCATCCGTTTCCAGTTCGTAAAGTAAGGGCGTTTTTTTAACCGCCACAACATCATTCCAGCCCATGTGCGGAAGGTGTGTTTTATTGGTTAATAATGCCACATCAAATTTTTTAATTTCTGCATCAATCCAGCCCAAACCAGATAGTACACCTTCGTCACTAGACTTACCCAATATTTGCATTCCTACACAAATACCAATCACTGGGACTTTATCTACCATCACTTTGTGATCTAAGATGTCGCGCATGCCCGAAGCATTGAGCATTTCCATGGCGTGGTCAAAAGCACCTACTCCGGGTAAGATTATTTTTTGAGCCGATGCTAATTCGGCCTTTGTTTGAGCAATAGACACCGGAATGCCTAAGCGGTGGTACAAATTGGCAAAGGCCTTAATGTTACCTAAGCCATAATCAACAATAGTTATCATCTAAATAAACGTTTTTCTAAACCTAATATCGTCATCATGGTAGAGCCTAACCCAATGAGTTTTCTTTTATTTTTATAATCGTGATAAGTTTTATTTTCTCCTTCAAAAATGGCTTGTAATTCTTCGACGGTTAAGTCTAATTTATTAGCAACATATTCAAATTCTTGTTGTAAAATCTGTTCGCTCAACTCGGGTTTTGATATCCGTTGCAAGGCTTCCTCCCTTGTCATTTGCCCCGTTAGAATCAGGCTGGAAAAATGCGCACGTCGCTTATGGTATCCAAATTTACGTGGCATCCAATAATCTTCATAAAAACGCGTAAAGCGCGATTCATGGTGTTTGTGCTGGAATGGTTGCCAGCCAAATTTGCTAGCGAGTAATGCTTCAGCATCTTTTTTTATATATGGTACTAGGTTGAGTGGCTTAATCACTTTCATACCATAAACGTAGCGATAAATGATCTTATAGGTCAATATATCAACTAGTGGAAATGTATTTAAAGGTCGTTTGCCAAAACGCTTATGTATGTCATGGAATAAAGTTTTATCAATACCTGGGTATGCGCCCCAAGTCTCTGGTTCACGGCAGCATTCCGTTGAGTAATTGGCCCCTGTAAGTACGTGTTTTATCCTATACTTTCTGGCAAATCGATACAAACTAGAAAAAAAAGCACCATCTTGGGGCATATCCTGATCGGGAATTTGAGACCTTAAAAAAGCGACCTGCAAATCTTTCATCTCTTCCCAATTGACCACATCCGTAAATAAATCCAACCCAAGACCATTGATGAGTTTTTCAATATTGCCTACTGCCTGCTGAGTATTCCAACCTGCGTCAACATGGAATATCAAAGGGCGGAGTCCCATAACTTCTTTCGCTATATAAGCCGCATAAGAACTATCCAAACCACCACTAAGCCCCATAATACAGTCAAAATCTTTGCCTTTGCCTGCTTTTTTAATGTTTTCAGCAATTTGCATCAGTTCTGTATGACCACGTTCATCAGTATGCCAATTGGGTAAAATATTTTGATGAAAATTGTGGTAATAATCAGAAATTCCTTGTTCATCAAATACAATGGATGGATCGGTGGTATCCACTATTGTTTTGGTACAGATTTGATATGGTTGCATGTTTTAATTTTACAATAAATTTTGGTACTTGAATGAATATTCACAAAAACTATCTGAAACATGAAAAAGGCGATACCCATTTTGCTCTAATAATCTAATCGCATCCTCTGTTTTGGCGTTTCCGATTTCTGGAAAAAAGTGATGAAATTCTACTAATAACTGTAAGGGTCGAATATCCTCCTTTAATAAATCTTCTAATACAGCATACTCAAACCCCTCTATATCAATTTTAAGCAGGTCAATATGAGAATGATGAAGTGATGCCATAATAGATTTGATTTTATTACATGGCACTTCTACCGGTTTACTATGTTGTTCAGGGAATATTTTATGAGAAATATGTTTCTCGTTCTCTGGTGAATAAAAAGTAAGAATACCATCAAAATCTGACAACCCGATTGGGTAAAATTTGAATAAATTTGGTAGGTTTTGTTCTGACAACCAAGAGGCTACTCGTGGTGTGGGGTCAAATCCATGAACTACGCAACCATATTTTTCTATCACACTAAGATCAAATGAAATATCTTCACCAATTCCTACTGAATAAACAATACTGTTTTTAGTCAAAGATTGCTTAATGATATCCCAACCACCATAAACTGATCCATGACGTTCTGTTTTGACGTTTATTGTAATTTTGTATTTCGGATTATTTTTAAAAAAATAACGATATACCCGTTTTATTTTTTCTATCGAACTCATGTTATTTTTAATACTTTTTTAATTTTAATAAGATAGATATCATCTGTATATTTATTCATTACTTCCTTAAAATTATTCAATCCAAACTTAACCAAATCATTCCGTTGGTTGGCAACAAGTTCTAACATATCTGTTAATGCATCAACAGATTTTTTTTGCACCTCGTATCCATTTACTCCATCTGTAAATATTTGACTAATCCCGCTATGATTGGTTGTAATTACAGCGCACCCTCCTGCATAAGATTCAACAATACAAAATGGTTGCCCTTCATAAGGATAATAGGTTGGTAAGCAAAATATATGAGCTTGATGGTAAAATTTTTTCTTGACATCCCCCCCCACAGGACCATGATAAGTAAGATTTGCAAAGGGTGCAATTTTGGCCTTGAAATCGTGTCTTTCCTGTTCTGTTTCAAAATTACCAGCAAAGTCGACAATTATTTCTGATTGTAGTTCTTTGCTCAATCTTGAATATGCTTCAAACAGTTCGTTGTGTCCTTTCCCATATAACATATTGCTTAGAAAAAGCACTTTTAATGGATTCGTTATGACAAATTTCTCCTTAATATCTTTTTCGTTATTAAGAAGATAATTTTCAGCAAAATTAGGAATAATATGGATTTTTCTTTTATCAATTACGTTTGTAAAAGTATCAAATTGTGCTTGCCCCTCTACGATGACACCTGCTAACCGACTAATAAAAAATCGATTAATCTTAAATTGCCATTTACTAGAAGGTGTCAGTATTAACTTCATACGCGCTCCGCCCAACATGTGAATGAACATGCGATCCAATTTACGCCAACAGCTGATATACATAGCAATATCACGCAGATTGCCCACAAAAGATTCAGCAACAGTGAGGTATATAAGATCCGATCGTTTTTTTGCTCGGCCTGCCTGAATTGCTGCCTGAAGGATTTGGAAGGCGCGGGTAAAAGAAAAAAAACCGGAGGCATAACTGCCAGGGTTAATATTAATTTCTGTAACATTATGTCCTTCTTTTCGCAAATCTTCCATCATAACGATGACCGGCAGGGTATTTCCTGTAACCGGCGGTGCCGTCTCACCAAAACGTGTAGGCAGCGGCAGCGGGGCAATTACCAGTATATTCATAATAATTTATCGTTGTTTACCGTTTGAACCATGGTGACAAAACGCTCTGCCATAATACGTGTGTTATATTTCGTTTGAGCAATTTGTAAGGTATGTATACCCATAATTTCACTTAATTTCTTCTCTTTCAACTGTGATCTGACTTCTAATTTGCTTTTAGGAAAACAAAATTGAATTTTGCTGGAAATATAATAGGTATATTTATAAAATTTTGTATTGTAACTAATCTATCGAAAGCGTCTTCTTAACAACCGAGGAGTACGACAAATACTTTTCCGAGAATTCTATACTATTCTTTTTGATTGTGTCAAATAATGTTCTGTCTTGTAGAAGTACTTTCATTTTCTGGACAATTTCTTCTTTTTTAGACTCAAGCGACTCTAAAACAATAATATTATTATTTGTATTTAAGTATTCAATATGTTGATCTACAAAGCGGTTATTTACAAACACATATTTCCCTAACATCGTCACTAAACCCATTCCAATTGCTTGCTGCCAAAGTACAGATTGGCTTGCAGGAAAAATTGCAAAATCCGAAGCTGCCATATATTCATATACTTTTTCAGAATCTACCCAACCAACTTGAA
>JAAFHO010000402.1 GCA_013297575.1 Chitinophagales bacterium | reverse complement strand
CCTGTTTCAGACAAAAAATTGACTTTTTTTGTCTGAAATAGGGTTTGAAAAACCACTTACCGCCAATTTGGAGATCAAATTTCAATAAATGTATGGATATGATAGTGCCCTACCCTACTCTACCCGCTCCAAGCCGTACCCAAACTTCACGACCTTTCCGTCCTTTTTCCCTTTGAACCAAACTCCTTTTTCCCCAAATTCAAAATCAAGTTGGTCGTATTCGGGATTCAATCTTATTTTACCGGAATAGTCCATTAAACCGTATTTACGGGTACTTTTTTGGCGAAATAATTGCCAACCAGTACCAATATTGACATAATCCTCGAAATCAGCCTTGTTCGGTAGCAGATCTAAAGCACTAAAGTATTGGCCAAAATCGGGAATGCCATTGGACGAACGTGTTTTCTCCCCGCGATCGTTAATATCCCAAAATTGACCATCTTGCATTACCGTTGCACTTCGATATCTAGGGCGGAACCGATGCGCATATTCAAAGGAACATGGGATGACAGTAGTTCCTGCGTTATTGATATAACCCCATTTGCCGTTTTCGCGTACCGCAGCAAATCCCTCGCAAAACTGATCGGCGTATTCCCAATCGCGGTCAAAGCGTTTTTGCCCCAAAATAGAATAAAAACCGTAGCGCCCATTTTTTACCCCGATACAAAGACCATCATCGGTATGGTATTTCAATTCCTCAAATTCTATAGGCAAAATTACTTTTCCACTGCGCTGAATATAGCCCCAAAGTCCATTTTTTTTGACCAAAAACACGTGAAATTTGGGATTAGCAATGATTTGGTCGTACTCCGTTAACAGCAAGAATTTGCCGTCGAGACTTAATACGCCTTTTTTGTCCTTTTTAGTAACGGTTATAAAATCATTATTGGTGACTTCCATATTGCTAAAATACTCAGGACACAATGTATTTCCTTTATAATCAATTAGTTGCCAACCATTTGGGTCTTCCACCATAAAGGCTCGTTGGTTCTTGAAACTGACCCGATCCAGCGATTTGCACTTTCGTCGAAACAAGAGTTGGGTATCGTGGTACATCAGGAATTCGCCTTGCTCAAAAGCACGCCAAAAGTCATTTTCTCTATTGGTCACAACTGTATAAACCTGACCCGTATATTTCTGTTCCTCCACATTGTAGATATGGTATTTGCCAGTGGATTTGTGCTGAACCGCAATTAAATGCGTACTGATTACACGAGCCTCCGCCACCGATTCGGGCATTAGTGGCTGGAGTTGGCTATCGTATAAATTATAGCGGTTGTCACTTCCTGCATTGAGCAAAAAAGATGCGCTGCTACAACGAATTACTTGATAGGATTTGGAAGGCAATACACGATCATTTTCCGTATTCCAAATTTCTGTACCTGATGAATTCCTTCGTTGAACAAGATGAGCAAAGTAATCGCTACCACCCCCTACCTCCGAAAAGGTTTTGGTGCAAAACGGAAGGCGTATTTTACCCATTTGATCTAGGACTACTATGCTATCTTTTCGTTGGAAAGCGCGCAAAGCAGTATTCGCCAAATGTGGCCATTTTTCAAAACCGCCTTCTATCAAAGGTAATCCGTTCGGCTGTAGGACATAGTACAAGTTGTCTTTTTTCAGTATCGAAAAGCCTTGGGTTTTCCACACTGGTTTATATGTTGAGGCCGGTTTGTCAAAATGAAACAAGGACTGGTAGCGTATTTGTCCTTCCTGTTCTATTTCAACTAGCGATGAGCTATCCCAAGTGCGAATTTTACCCGAGAATGTATATAAAGTGCGGTTCTTCAAATCCTTCACTACCCATGTATCTTCCGCTATTTCGGCTAAAAATCGGGCAGAAGTAACATGGAATTGTATCGGAGAAATGGCATTAAAGACACCCACTTGTTGCAAGTTTCGATCCAAAATCTCCCATTTTTCATTTTTCTTCACTGTATAATAACCCATCTGCCAGTCAATTATATAATCCATCCGAACTAGCTCTTTTCCGCTGGTATCTAAGATAACACTTCCTCCATCTATGGATTGAGCAAAAAAAAGCGTTTCCTGCAAATCACTTTCATGGCTACTTATATTTGCATATATAAAAGGTGTAAGTGCTTTTCCTTGCGCCGTACACAAGGCTTTTCGACCATTTTCTTCCTTTACAATTTGTGTCCTTTTAGCTAGGATTTCGGTAGGACGCAAATCGTTGTTTGGATTTAGTTTTCCATTATTATTCAAAGCCACAGGAATCCCGTTTATGGTACCTTGTAGCACGCCATTTTTTTCTTCATAATGTTCCAAATCTACATCGGACAATTGGCCGCTTTCTACATCAAAAATGCACCATTGCTGATTTTTGCGCAAGCCTAATACTGGTTTTTCCAAATAGGATTCGTAAATAGGCTGTACTGCCCAAGCGCCTTTTGCGTCCAAAATGCCCCAAAAACGATCTTTTTGTGCCAAAAAATAGCCGTACTGAAGTGGAAGCAATTGTTCAAATTGCGGATCGAACAGTATTTTGCCCCTGCGGTCGGCACAGCCCCTAAGGTTGTTTTTTCGGAACAAAAAAACTTGCGAAGGCTCATAAAAGGAACGGTAAGGGACTATTTCATCGCAATTTTCCAGTATAATTGCACCTGAATCGCTGCACAAGGTCTGCGTTCCGTCTTCCATCAAATACTGCATGGCTAAGTAGTTTACGTAAGCAACAGCCTTATCAGGAACGGGAATTAAGCCGTTTTTGGAATGCCAAATTTTTCGGTTTTCGGGTAGCACTTTAATGCGGTATGCATTGTCTTCATTGGAAATAACAGCATTGTCCCATTGAAAAGACTTACCGGACTCCGCGTAAATGCGCTGTGGAATAGTCACTATGGTTTCAAATTGTGAGGAAAATATAGTTGTTTGCTCACCTTTTGCAGCAAAAAACTGCGGTACACTATAAGAGATGTAATCGTATTCCAAAGGAATTTTAAAAGTACCACTCGCCCATAAGCCTTTACGCCCCAAATTATCGGTTACAATATACGCTTTCCACCTATTTTCGTAATCTACCGATCTGTACATTGGTTCTAATACCACCTTGCCGGTCAAGTCACACAAACCCTTTTTGCCTTCGTTTTGGATGGCTATATATGGATAATAATGACTGTAATTTATTGGTTCAAAACCCGTTATATTTGCTACAAAACGGCCATTTTTATCGAATTTCTTCCAAATTCCTTCCGTTGTTTTCCAGTAATTACCACCGGACAAGGGGTAAACCTCCCCTAGAAACAAAGCTTCTTGTGTCGTTATATCAGGGTGTAGCAATCGGCTGTAGTAACCAGACTTTTCGTAGGTCCACCAACCATTCTGATGGGGCCACAAAGACGGGTGCTCCGGTGCTATTACCCATTTCCCTTTTGCATCGAGTAAGCCAAAAAGCACCCCATCTTCAGAAGCGCAAAGCAGTTCATTTTGCTCTTTTCCGTTCGATTTATAGCGTTGCAACAACGGGTTTTCCCGCATTTCGCCATTGGCCGAAAAGTCTAGACATCTGTAATCGCCTCCGCAAGCGCGGATGGTTCCGTTGGGCAAGCGGGTAAGACTGGCATAAACAGGTGCCACGATCACTTGGCCGCTGAGCGACAAAAGCCCCTTTATTGTATAGGAATCGTTTTTGATACCGATGGCTATAGCATCGGGAAATTCATCCGAAACGAAAAGCCTAGAATAGATCGCTTGTGTTAATTCACGCCCATCGCTTTGCACTACACCCCAGAGTTCTCCTTTTTGGTAAAGGGCTACTTGGTCATTGATGGGTTGTAGTGCTTTGTATTTTATCCATGAGTCGGGTATTTTATCTGCCCAATCGGGTGATTGTGCGGTACTGTTTCCTGCGAAAAACAGGCAAAAAAGCAGGATACCCAAACGAAATGTACGAGTGTATTGCATTATTAGATGGTTAGTATTTTATTAGCGTCCTTATCATAGATATCGGCTCTTTGTGCTTTTATTATCCGAGCCAGCACTGCTGGGTACTGGGCTTAGGTTATTTTCCTGCTTTTATCCAATCGTCAAAACCAACTCTTGAGCACAACGATTTGTTTTTTTTACCTCGCAGATTCAAATTTCACAGCAAACTCTCCCCCTACTCCACCCGCTCCAAACCCAAACCAAACTTCACTACCTTTCCGTCCTTTTTTCCTTTGATCCAAACCCCTTTTTCATCAACTTCAAAATCGAGTTGGTCGTATTCGGGTTGTAATCGTATTTTACCGGAATAGTCCATTAAGCCAAATTTAAGAGTGCTTTTTTGGCGAAATAATTGCCAACCATCTCCTATATTCACATAATTTTCAAAATCTGCCTTGTTGGGTAATAGCTCCAAAGGACTGAAGTATTGGCCAAAATCGGGGATGCCATTGGAAGTGCCAATTTTTTCTCCTCGAACGTTAATATCCCAAAATTGACCGTCTTTAATCACTGTTGCGCCTCGATCGGTAGAGTGAAACCGATGCGCATACTCAAAGGAAAAAGGGATAACAATCGCTCCAGCAGTATTGATATAGCCCCATTTGCCCTTGTCGCGCACGGCAGCCAATCCTTCGCTAAACTGATCGGCATACTCCCAATCGCGGCCAAAGTATTTTTTCCCAGCAACAGAATAAAAACCATAACGTCCATTTTTCACCCCAATGATACATGGGCCATTATATTCAAGGTATTTCAATTCCTGAAATTCAATGGGTAAAATCACTTTTCTACTGCGTTGAATAAGGCCCCAAAGTCCATTTTTTTGAACCAAAAATAAGTGAAAGTTGGAATGATAGACAATTTGATCGTATTCAGTAAAAAGTAAAAAAGTGCCGTCAGGGTTCAATACGCCATTTTTGCCATTTTTAGTTACATATAGAAAGCCATTATAGTTCGCCACCATGCTGCTAAAATATTCCGGGCACAATGTATTTCCTCTATAATCAATCAGTTGCCAACCTTTTTCATCACTTACTATTAAAAACAGTTGGTTGTCAGAACCGCCCCAGTCCAGCGATTTACATTTTCGGCGAAACAGGAGTTGGGTATCATGGTATATCAAAAATTCACCGTTTTCGGAAGCACGCCAAAAATCATTTTCTCTAATGCTCACCGCCTTATATACCTGCCCAGTGTATTTCCGTTCCTCCATATTGTAGATATGATAATTGCCGTACCGTTCGCGCTGAACTGCAATTAAACTGGTACTCAATACCCGTATTTGATCAACAAATTCGGGCAATAAGGGCAGGAGTTGGGTATCATACAAGTTATAAAGGTTGTCATTTCCTTGATTGAGCAAAAAAAATGCGCTTTTGCACCGAATCACCTGATTAGATTTAGAAGGTAGTACACGATCATTTTTCGTATTCCAAATTTCTTTACCAGATGAACTACTTCGTTGCAGTATATAAGGCAGGTAATTTTGGAAATCATTTAAGGAATAAACTTTTTTGGCGCAAAGCGGAAGACGTATTTGACCCATTTGA
>JAAFHO010000401.1 GCA_013297575.1 Chitinophagales bacterium | reverse complement strand
CTACCGCCCCATGCACCATTATCAAAAGAATATTCATAAGACCAGCCTGAAGGTAATACTGGAAGTGTAAGAGCATCTACAACAGCAGAGCCTTGTCCACCAGCTACCAACGGGTTATCGCAGGTAGTCTGGATAGTTACACTTGCTGGTGCAATACCAGAAAGATCTGGGAACACTGCAAAGTTGAAGGCTGGAGTAGCGCAAGCATCCGGTGCTTGTGCATCTGCACAAACAGAGTTATTGCCAACAAACTCCCACTTCACACGAATAGTGTGACAGCCAGGCTGCAACAATGTACCGATAGCAGGTGGGAAAGCTACCCATGCACCTGCACCATCCAATTGATAAACTAATTGGAAACCGAGAGCAGTTGCTGCTCCGAACTGTGCCAATGAAAGACTAGTTGTTACACCAGCAATAGTGGTCGGGCCACATGCTACGTCTAATATGGCACCAGTTACTGTTTCACCTACTAGATCAGGGAATACTAGTACACTAGTAGTATAACGGCAAGATACATTTGACAATGCAGGGCTGTTTTGTGCAAACGGGCCTGCGCCAGCCGTAGCTGTGCAAATAGTAGATACCGTAATGGTATGACAACCTACTCCTACTGCAGGAATAGTTGTGCTGAATGTATTACCAGGATTACCATTTACATCCAAAGCATACACATACTGTAATCCAGCAGGAAGCGCAGGAAGCGCAGTGCTGAAAGATACTGTAGTTGTAGCAGCACCTACTACGCACGAAGACGCAGGTGTAAGTGTATTGGTGTAAGCAGTAAGACTAGGGTGAATAGTGAAAGTGGTTGCAGCCGAAGCAGGCGGACAACCGGAACCCGCTACATCATTAGGTGCGTCATCGCTGTCGGCACCTATTGGTGAGTTACCACAAGCAGAGGTACGCACAATTTTAGCAACGATATTATCGCAGCCAACTGGTGCAGTAGGAGCAGCACTAAATAGACCACCATTTACACTAAACTGATAACCAAAGCCAGCAGGTAGGGTCAAATAACCCAAACTAGCCGGCGTAACCGTAAGTGTAACAGGGGGTGTGGCGCAAGAGCCATTTTGTGCTACTACAGGTGCAGGCGGAGCTGCTGGGAACACTGTGAATTGAAGCGTCTTTTGGCAAGGCGCACCTGAAGTACCAGTTACTGGACCAGGGCATGCCGCGCTTTGGCGGATCGTCATAGAGTAACAACCAGCAGCCAATGGGCCGATAGCCGCAAGGGTACCAAAAGCACCACCATTGATACCAGCCACAGAGTATTCATACGTCAAGCCAGCAACGGGAGCAGGCAAACCTACTACTGCGGCAACACCACCACCTGGGAAACCAGCGGCATAAGTAGCACAAGTGGTGCGAATCAAAAGACTAGCATCGGCTACTAAAGACAAATCGTTAAAAATCGCAAAATTAACTGAAGGAGAAGCTGGGAAAGAGCTAGGTGCTCCACAGCCAAACGGTCCGCCACCTACTGCAGGTGCGGTGCATTTTGTACGACGACGAATGGTATGACAACCAGGCGTAACCGAAATAGGCAACGTGGAAATCCACGTTCCAGAAGCGTCAATTTCGTACTCATAAACCCAGCAGCCTGGCAACGCAGGCGTTGCAGGAGGGGCAATGGTAGTAGCGCAAGACAGGTTAAAACCTGAAATGTCGATAGGGCCGGGAGGGCCGTCCGTACCGATATAAAAGCAATCTGTATCGATTGCTACCACGGTGCCAGCAGTTGGGTACGTCGTTCCGTTGTACGTCACGTTGTTGGCAGTAGTCCGAGTAACAGCCCACATACAATGTGGACCCGCAGGGATGTTGTTGAGTGCCGCTGGAGGGCTAAATACCCCTGGAGTAGCACTACCCACAACGGGAATGTTTGCACCCGTCACATCATACTGGAATCGGTACTCAAGGCCATTACCCGCAATAGTCGGGTTCATGACGATGTTTACGACCGCAGCTGGTGCGTTGCATCCATTTCCTGCATTTGGCAGCGTTGGATCGAAGGATATACTGGTCATGGTTTGCGTCCAACCCAACATCGGCATAACGCACATTGCCAAGGCTATAAGAGCCCCGGCAAGTCGGCCGAATTGGTTTGAGGCAATCCCTTTACAGTCTATCCCTTCCGCAGCTGAGGGCGGACTGGAAAAAGAGAACCATGCATTCGGATTAGCACCTTTCGAAACGGTGCTTCCGCTTGTACAATTCTCTGGATTGTAAATTAACTTTCTCATGAGAAAAAATAATTGGTTAAAAAATATAAAGGTAAAAATATTTTATATATGTTTTTGGTACGAAAAAGCGTACTAAATCACAATAAATTTAAAACGGGAATTTGCAAGAATGCGGACTAGGGTAAACATCAAATGAGTATTTGTATTTGGAACAAAATACTTTGCAGCGGAGTGATAACATGCGAAACTCAATTGTCCTAATTTTGGATTAGGATAAAATCGGGAAAACTCAAAGGGCGGTATTGCGATTTGGAAGCGCAATACAAACTAGTCGGCAATTTCTACGTCAAGTTTGAGGAAGTTAGTGAAGAAGCCCAAAAAGGAGAGACAACGGCACCACCTAACTCATGAGATTTTAAAAACGGGCAGTTTAATTCATTGAAAAAAACTACTGCTGGCACTTTCGGATTAAAAAATAAATATTAAGCACTAATAAGGCAACAAAGGTAAATTTAAAAAGTACTATCTAGTTAAAGCATTGTGTAAAATTTGATAAAATACAATTCAAATTTGACTAACGAATCTTATTCATCGCTTATCTTGTCTTGAAATGCCCTTCCAATGTTCAATTCTGCGTTATTAATCATGCGTACCATTGATTTTGTTTTACCAATAATTGCTGGACGTGCTACGACGACCGTTTTGCTGATTTGTACAAAGGATGATTCCGGTAGCAAAAGTAAACAACTTTTGAGACTTTGCCAATTAAAATACACGCCATGAGCAGTATGGTAGTTAACACCTCCAGAATCGGCTTGGACGTATAAAATGTCGATCAATTTTAGGCGTGTTTTTTCGCGATTGGTTAGGGTAATAAACTGTTCACTGGCCTGTAAATGCTCCTCATCGAGGGTGCTTTTTTGCGTGGAAATATCGTCATTTTCATCCTCGTTTTTGATTGCTGAATCATCGTTTTTAATGGGCGTTAAAGGGGTATCTAGTTGGGTATTATGCCTATTAAATAAGGAGGAAAAAATCTTATATCCTATTATAAATAGTAGCAATAAGCCAAGGCAAAAGCACACTATTTGGGCTTGCTCCAATCGTTGATCAGATTGTATTTGTAGTGCTTCTAACGCCTGAATTTGGTGGATACTTCGGCACATTTTTATGGCCGCGAGGGAGTCTTTTAGGTCTGATATTTTAAGGGAATACTCCAGCGATGTTTTGCATGAAGTAGTACTTTGTAGTAGTAAAAATTGGTCATTTAATTGGCGTAATCTTAGATATCCTCCTACGTACAGCGAGTCTATTTGGGCAAATAGAGTGGCCTTGTTTGTCTCAGCATTTAGCCTATCCAACAAATGCTGAAGATAGGGATTATCGCTATGAGAGAACGTTGACAAATCAGCATTTATACCTTTTGAAAGCGATTTATTGGACTGGAATATTTCACATTTGGTGAAAATACCAAGAACAGATAGAAGGATTAAAAAGATGAATTGAGTTGATAATTTCGGTTTCATTCAAGTTGGTATTTAATACACCTTAACTCCATAGAGAGCAAAAGAGTACTACAATTAGTTACACATTATCCCAAAAGGTTATTGAGCAAAAAACAAGGCTCAAAAGTAGTTAAAAATACAAATAAACAACGGATTATTGCCTTTTTTAACTATTTTAATAATGTTAATTTGACAAATTGCGGATCAATACATGGAAACATACCTTTTTTAGGGATACAAAAATGATTAATTATTCATAGTATAGAAATAACGCAAATTTGAATATAAATATACTTATCAGCCGTAAAGTTAGAGAAAATTTGACAAAATAAAGAAATAATTTGACAAAACGAATATGTGTTTGTTTTTTCCTTGACTTAAATAGTCGAATCTATGGTCATCTTTATTCCATCCTGAGGTCAAAAAAATACTCATTTTTCCCAAATTAGTATTTATTAGGTAACTATCCAGTCGCCATAAATAATTCCCGTAGGGAATATATGTTTATAGGCTGAAAAGGTGCGCGAGCGTCCAAATCCCGTAGGGATTTTATGTAAAAAACGCACAAAAGAACATACATTCTCTACGGGAGTTGATCTAGTTTTTCATTCAACCCTATAAACATACATTACCTATGGGAATTTGAACAGCGTCGTTTCTTAGGGCAGACCATTGATAACCAGCAGATGGTTTGCAGCCGTGTTTGTCTTGGTCATTGCCGACTATTGGTGCGGGATCTGCAACAGGGACTGTTGGTTTGGGGGTTTCGGAGCACGCCACCGCTGATAGAAGGCTTAAAAAAGCAAAAAATGTTAAATACTGTTTCATCATTTATAATAGTTGAACTTAGTTAAAAATTATTTTTACAAAGGTAGTCGTGGCAAACAAAAAAAGCGGCTGAGCAACTTAATGCCCAACCGCTCTTTGTATTTAACATTAGATCAATGACACTATCTAGTCACTGAAATATCTCCTGAATAGATCTCTACTTCGCCGTCCTTAAACAGGACTTCTACGACGTAAACAAATACCGCAGGATCTACTAATTTGCCATTTAACTTGCCATCCCAATAGGTATTGGCATCCGTTGCTCCAAAATTACGGGCTTGGAATACCGCTTCGCCCCAACGATCAAAGATAGAGAATGACTTGAAGGAAAGCACATCATTACCACCAAAGATACGGAGTAGGTCGTTTCCGTTACCCGAACCATCAGGATGGAAGATATTCGGTACATACACCCTGCGTGTGCGATCAACAATGATTGTACGACTGTCATCAGCACGACAACCGTTAGAATCGATCACCGTCAACTTGTACTGCAAGGAATAAGTAGGGAAAAACCTTTCACCTAACAAAGTATCAAGGTAAGATGGTGACAACACTGCACGCTCTACACGATCGGGATAATTTACTGTACCATCAATAGACAAAGTAATTGCATCGCCAAGACGGATTGTTGTATCAGGTTCTAGTGTAACAATCAGTTCTTCGCGGTCGGCAACGATAAATGTAGTCTCAAACTCGCAACTATTTGCATCCTGCACTCGTAAGGAGTGTGGGCCAGGAGGCAAGCCTGTAAACGCGGATGCTGCTATAAACGGCTGGTTATCCACAGAGAATAGGTACGGTTCGGTACCGCCAGTTACACCGCCTATTGACACCGAGCCATCTGTGTATCCATAGCAAGAAATACCCTTTGGCTGATTAGCCACGGCAGAAGGTGTTGCTGGGTCACGTTTTACTTCAACATCGCGGGTACCAGTACAACCATTATTGATATTCGTTACGAGTATGTTGTAAATCGCCGCAGCACTTA
>JAAFHO010000400.1:586-5527 GCA_013297575.1 Chitinophagales bacterium | reverse complement strand
TTGAAGTACGGTAAGGGTAAAAGCATCGCCGGGCTGGTGGGTATCGCGTTGGCGAATAAGTTCATCCTGTGTTGATACGGTAATACCATCAATTTTCAGGATAATATCGCCTTTTTTGATGTCATTCTGAGTGGCCGGTGTGTTTTCAACAGTATAATCTACAACCAAACCATCGGGGCTACTATCGGCGCCGACACCAATAAATACTTTGCATGGGTTGCGGCCATCAGTATGAGTTATCAGGCTTTTGTCGGCGGTCATATACTGT
This sequence comes from Chitinophagales bacterium, assembly GCA_013297575.1. Taxonomy (GTDB): domain Bacteria; phylum Bacteroidota; class Bacteroidia; order Chitinophagales; family Saprospiraceae; genus M3007. The sequence goes on along the minus strand of JAAFHO010000400.1, from coordinate 5,259 downwards.
AATTCCGACAAGGGGACAAGTTGAGGTTTTTGTGCGGATAAACTGATTTGTGCGCCTCCAATCAAGATACAAAGGAGGTATTGTGCCAAGGTAAAAAGGTAATCTTTTTTCATCGTTAAAAAATTGTTGAATGTTAATATATGGAGTAGGGACTGGTATTAATAGAAGATGTTGCATCGAGAGGGAATTATTCGAGCGTGTTCTAAAAAGTGTGTCAAAAAAATACAAAAAAAATCACCCAAATTAAAAAACAATTTGTATTTTTGTGTCTCAAACTTTCAACACTTAATTTAATATCATGACCTATCATCATGTTGCTCAACTGGAGCACCTTTTAATGCACGAAGCATCATTTGAAAAAACTTATTGTTATTTTATGGATCACTTTGGTGAAAATCCTGCTTTTATAGACGTGGGCCAAAAAACATCCGTGCCAAATATCATTACTATGCTGGGTGAAATAACGCGCCAATTTTTCCAAAAAGAAGCCATTGTTATGACCGATTTATTGGTGATAAAAGTAGATCAATTTAATTTGTTACACGGCTTTGTCCATGTAGAAGGCCATTTGATGATCTTTTTTTACTGCAAAAAGGTTAACCGTGGCATGGCCTGTCTTCAAAATATGCTTAGTCTAACCTCCAAAACGCATTTTTTCCGAATTACACCACAGTCGGCAGATGGGAAACCATTGCCAAGTGAGTTGTTTGAGGATATTTTTGCTGGAACGGAGAATTAATGCATTGCTGAATAAGACTATACCTCTACAACACTTCTTCAATCTATGAGATAAGCATTTGGTTTGTTATTATTTTTTACAAGCCAATGCTTTACTAAGTTGACATCAAAACAAGTACTTGGGCAATGGTATTATTTTTCGAATATTGGTATAGACAAAGCAACCCTGTCTTAAATTTTTCTAAAATTAAAGTAAAAACGCTCTAATAGTCGAATGTTTTTTGTCACAATTTCGCCCTGTATTGTCAACCCTTCCCTAAAAGGAACTTGTTTTTGATAATTTGTAGTAAGTCCCATTGGTAGTATCACCCTTGATAGATAACCACTATCGGTGGGTACGCGAGCAATAAAATCAATTTCCCCAGATACGCTCCCAAACTCCTGATAAGGGTATGCTGGAAATTTTAGAAGGACTTCCTGCCCCGGTTCTATTTTTCCAAAATTACTTTGAGGCACATGCATTTCAACAAAGTATTTTGTATCATCGGGGTGTACATAACAAATAGTTTGGTTGGCTTGCAGTTGTTGATCCTCCTGCAAAAAAGTAGCGAACATAATTTTTCCATCAATAGGTACTTTTAATAAGTAGGTTTGTTCCCATTCGCTAATTTTGTGTTGGAAAGTATGGAGTTCTTGCAAAATCACTGTTTTTTGCTGTAAAATCTGGTTTCCCAATTCCATAATTTCTTTTTGTTTTTCATTTTGTTGGCTTTCATTGGCAATAATAGTGAGTTCAATTTGTGGTACTGAGGATAATTTACCCAAGTGCTTGCTTTGTTCATTTCGAAATTCCAAAGCGGAAATAACACTATCTTGTACAAGGGATGTACTGGCTAGGATATTTTGTTGCGACAAAGCCAGATCTTTGTATTGGAGTGCCTCCTGTTGTTTAAGTAGGTTTAATTGTCTTTTTAGAAAATCTACATCATGGTTCAAGAGTAATTTTTTCTTTACATAAAATCCATTATCGAGGTAATTACTGTATTGGAGCAGTTGCTCTGTAAAGGTTTGGTTGGCTTGTTGCAATTCCCCTAAATGGCCAAAGTTATGCTGTAAATAGTGGATAACAGTGGAGTGATTATCCGCAAGAATAGCATTCTCCAAATCGCGTAAGGTGCGTGCCAGCTCCGCTATCTCCGTCATATCCGCTACGGATTCCATACAGCCGATCAAGGTTCCACTTGTTACAAATTGGTCTTCTTTGATCAAGAGTTTCGAGAGTTTACCTGTTATTTTAGTTTTAATTTCTTTTGGGGCATCAATAGAAATGAGTTTTGCCCTTGCTGTAACAATGTCTGGATATTGGATCAGCCAAGTTGCCGATACAGCCATTATTAACACCAAAAAAAACACGCTGATACCCCACCTTATCAAAAAAGAGGGTTGTGCATTTACAATTTCACTCACCGCGTTGCCGACCAAAAGATCGGGGTATATTTCTACAAGAGGCGTATGCTGCTTTTGGCCATTAGAAGCGTAAGGATCATTATTTATTGTTTGAACTGGCATATTGATTTTGTTTGGTTAGTTACCCAATTCCAATTGGTTTTTCACTAATTCGTAATACTTGTTTTGGTGACGGGTCAATTCCTCGTGTGTCCCTTCTTCGATAATTTTACCGTGTTCCAATACAATAATCTTATCTGCATTTTTTACGGTACTGAGGCGGTGCGCAACTACTACAACCGTTTTGCCTTTAAAGAAGGACTGCAAGTTTTCCATAATTACACGTTCGTTATTAGCATCCAAAGCATTGGTCGCTTCGTCAAAAAACAGGTATTCTGGGTTTTTATATACAGCCCTTGCAATAAGGATACGCTGTTTTTGCCCTGCGCTAATGCCATTGCCTTGTGCACCGATCTGAGTATTAAAACCCAAAGGGAGGGATTCTACAAATGGTAATATATTAGCGACCGATGCAGCGTGCAGTAGTTTTTGCATATTAGGGATTTCGTCGCCAACGGCAATGTTTTTTGCAATGGAATCATTAAATATATATCCGTCCTGCATGACGCAACCACATTTTTTTCGCCAATAACGCGGGCTAATATTCTCCAAACTAGTACCATATTCGCCATTGGCAGGGCCTATTTTAATACTGCCTTTGTATGAATTATAAAACTTGAGTAGTAATTTGAGTAAAGTGGTTTTGCCGCTTCCACTCATACCAACAATGGCGGTTACTTTCCCTTGTGGAATGCACAAATTGAGGTTTTTAAGTACTGGTTCATTGCCTGCTCCAGCATAAGCAAACTGTAAATTGCTGATTAGAATAGATTGATGCTGAGGCAACTGAGTGATAAGAGTTTGAGCGGATGGTTCTTCGTCTGCAATTTGGTGTATTTCATTCAGGCGCTCTAAACTAATTTTTGCGTCTTGTGCTTGTTGGACAAATTGGATCAATTGCTCAATCGGGCTACTAATCTGCCCAACAATGGATTGTATGGCCATCATAGCACCGATAGTCATGTGTCCATCTAAAACGGCTTTGACCACAATAAATGTAATCAAAATATTTTTCCCTTCATTGAGAAACAAAGCACCTGCTTGCTGGTACTGGCTCAAAGACAAAGACTCAAAATTAATCTTAAATTGTGCGGCTTGTATATTTTCCCATTCCCATCGACGGAGGTGTTCGGCATTGTTCAGTTTTATTTCCTGCATACCATGTACCATTTGTAAGGTGATATTGTTTTCTTTTGCGGATACTGCAAAATATTTATAATTTAACCTCCTTCGGTATTTCAAAAAGATATTGATCCACAGGAAATAAAGGAAGCTTCCTACTAGAAAAACAGCGTATATCCTCCACTCGTACATCAGCAACACACACGATAGTAAGATAAGATTAAAGGTAGAAAACATAACATTCAGGGAAGATCCTGTCAAGAAACTTTCAATTTTTTTATGGTCATTGATGCGCTGCATAATGTCGCCTGTCATTTTAGTATCAAAGAATGACATGGGCAGGCGCATCATTTTGACCCAAAATGCCGACAATAAAGATAAATTAATCCTTGTGCTTACAAAAAGTAAAATCCGGCTTCGTATAAATTCAACGAATGTACGACCAAAAAAAAGCATAAACTGCGCCACCAAGATAATATAGACGAATTGCAGATTGTGTGCATTGATACCATTGTCCACAACACTTTGCGTCAAAAACGGCATAATTACCTGTAGCAGACTACCAATCATCAAAGCAATAACGACCTGAACCAAATAATGGCGGTGCTTTACGAGGTACTGAAACAGCATACCCCAACCTAACTTGCTATCTTTCTCACTTTCCTGCTGGTAGAAACTGGGAGTAGGCTCCAATAACAGAGCGATCCCGATTTCTGAGCCATTATCTTTTGAACTGACCCATTTTTGAAGGAATGATTTTTTATCAACGGTAAGGATGCCTTTGCCGGGATCGGCTACCACTAGATCTGTTTTTTTAGAAAAAATATGCTTTCTGGTTTTTACCAACACAACAAAATGATCTTGTCCCCAATGCACGATGCATGGCAACGTAGCGTCCTGCACCAATTGCTCATAGGTCAATTTAACCCCCGATGTACTATATCCAATATCCTCGGCTGCCTCACTGATGCCCAACAAAGAAACCCCTTCCCGACTAAAACCGCTTTTCCCTCGGAGGGTATCGAGCGTAAAATGGCGGCCATAAAACTGGCTGATCATACGCAAGCAAGATGGCCCGCAGTCCATCGCATCGAGCTGTTTGTAAAAAGGAAAACGCTGCATAAATACTGGAATTTCTAATCAAATTAGGGAAAATGAGTCATGTACGGATGTACATGACTCAAAAGATAGGCGGGTTTACTATGGCTGTTCAAAGGTTGACGCTGCTTTAGGGGAACTACACGTTGTTTGACCACAACCTCCTGTAGCGCAAGTAGAAGGATAGTCATCTGATACGCATTGGCAAC
>JAAFHO010000400.1:0-576 GCA_013297575.1 Chitinophagales bacterium | reverse complement strand
CGTAACCACCATTAACCGCTTTCATATCTAATTCGGACTTGGGGATACCAATTTTAATGTTTTTCATAATTTAAAATTTAATATGTTGAATATTAGGTAATTGTAACCAAGGCATTTTGAAAAACATACAATTATTAATGTTTGTGCTTCTGAATAGGTTAAATTACGTTCCTTAGTTTTGAATTCTGTTTATTTCTTAAGGTTCCAATAAAGAGGAAGACTTACCTTTATATGAGCATGAAGTAGCATTTTCGCCTCCTGAATGGCAATATTTATCAGTACCATCTAATTCACAAGTGCAACTATCTTTATTGCAACATGCAAATTTTCCAGTCTCGCAGTCCGAAATACTGCAATCTGAGTTATTTGCATACCCCCCTTTCACTGCTTTCATATCGCTTTCAGGCATAGAAATACCAATTTTTTTGTTTATCATAATTTAAAATTTAATGTGAAAAAAATATTTGCTATTATGGTTGTTCGAAGGTAGAAGAAGGTGGCATAGCCCAATGCCAGAAACAAGTAGAAGACCCTTGTCCACCCGTTTGGCAGGAGGCTTCTACGGAAGAATCTACA
>JAAFHO010000399.1 GCA_013297575.1 Chitinophagales bacterium | reverse complement strand
GGCCATACTCACAAAACTACTTTTCAATTCGTTGAGTTCGCGTTCTTTTTCGAGGGCTTTTTGTATTTCATGCTCCATTTTTTTTCGTTCTTTCACATTTCTAGTAAAGACAACAACATGCTCTACTGCTCCTGTCAAATCGAGGATCGGAAATGCGTCAAAACTTGGTGTTACATCATCAATATCCCAGTCGGGTTCAAAGTTGAGCAAGCGCGTTCCCTCGAATACGGGCAATAATTGTTGGAGCACAACTTGGCGGTATTCGTCCAGTAAATAATGATAAATGGGTTTACCAATGAGTGAATCAATCGGTAATTTGTAGTCGATCCCTCCGGCAAAAACACAATTAAAATTGCGGTCCACCACAGTAACCGTGCCTACTTGGTATTCGGTGAGCATTTGTTTGAGCAGGAATTGAATATCATCTGCCTTTTTTTGAGCCACACTTGTTTCTTGGACTTGTTGTTCCAGTTCACTTACTACCTTTTGTAAGGATTGCGTCCGTTCTTGTACCCTTATTTCCAGTGCTGCATTCATATTTCTAATCAACGTTAGGTCACGCGATCGGGCAAGGGTATATCGGAGGGTTCTGTTGAGTTCGTGTGGGGTAAAAGAGCCTTTTACCAAAAAATCCATTGCTCCAGCGGCTTGAGCTTCGGCATCGGCATTGGGGTCATCCATTCCGGTTAGGAGAATAAAAGGCGTTGGGATACCTTTATTTACGGCTGCTCGGATCAAAGAGATACCGTTTTCGATGCCCAATCTGTAATCAACTAAAGCAATATCGTACGCTGCTAGGTCTTGAAGGTTTTTTGAGTTATCCCAACCTGGTAACCAATCTAGTTCGTAAACAAATCCTTCAATTTTGGCAAGTTGCTTTTTTAAGATTAAAAAATCTTCATCGTCATCATCGATCATCAGGATGCGGTGCTTTTCCATGGTTTAATTTTATTTTGGTAATTGGACTGTATCTGCCCAAAAATGGTTAAAACTACGAAAAGTATCCACATAGCCTAAATAACTATCGGGTTTGGCAATAAAACAGGCAGCACCAGAACGATAACTGGCCTGAACATCTTCTTCTGAACGGCTGGTGGTAAAAATAATAACTGGAAGGTTAACCCAATCGGGATCGGACTTTAGCATTTCCAATGTTTCCCAACCATTGAGTTTGGGCATATTTAAGTCGAGGAGTAATATATTGGGACAATTGGAAACAAGGTGCGTACTTGTTTTTTTACAATTATTGAGGTAAGTTAGTACTTCTTCGCCATTATTGACAAAGTGCAAATTTCCTTCAAAATTAATTTTATCAAATGCCCTTTGAATAAACATTTGATCCTCTATATCATCTTCAGCAATTAATAAATGTATATCCATTTTTGTATAATTTATGGAGTGGTTTGGGTTAAAGGAAAATGAAGCACAAAAGTGGCTCCTTCCTCCAATTTACTTTGTGCGGTTATTTCGCCTCCATGCCGTTGAGCAATTTTGAGGCAAATAGCCAACCCGATACCCGATCCTTCGTATTTGTTGCCTTCCAATCGTTGGAAAATGGTAAAAATTCGATCTAAATATTTTTCATCAAAGCCAATTCCATTGTCCTGCACCCTAATTTCAATCCAGTTTTGGCCTTTTTGGGAGGGGTGTGCGTCAATACGAATGACGGGTGAAGTGCCTTCTTTTCTGAATTTGAGAGCATTGCTCAATAGGTTTTGGAAAAGTTGCCGTATTTGTGTTGGATCTGCTTCCATTTCGGGTAATTCGCCCAGTTCTACGTGTCCCTGAGCGTCTTTGATCGCCAAATCAAGATCCGCTAATACCTCATGTAGTATTTCGGTCAGTTGTATGCGCTCAAAAGGTAGCGCACGGGTACTAACACGAGAAAAATCCAACAAATCGCGAATCAGCCTTTGCATCCGAGTAGCGGATTGCTGAATACGTTCGAGGTAGGATTTGCCTTCATTCGATAAGTTTCCGGACTCCGGTTCGTCCAAGAGATCGCTAAAAGCCCGAATTTTGCGCAGGGGTTCTTGCAGATCATGGGAGGAGATATATGCAAAATTTTCTAATTCTTTATTGCTTGTTTTTAGGGCATGGGTGAGTGCTTCCAATTCCTTTTTTTGCGCTTTAAGGGCGTTTTCTTGTGTTTTTCGGATCGTATTATCAATAACAAATACGATGACGAAGTGGCCTGCTTCGGATTCAAATGGGCTAAGACTTACTTCAACAGGGAACTCGGTACCATCTTTTTTGCGCCCAAAAAGATCCAGCCCAACGCCCATCGAACGAGGGTGTGGGTTGGCATTGAATTGGCCTCGGTGCTGCAAATGTTTGTGTTGGAAGCGGTGAGGAATTAAGACCTCTATTTTTTTTCCAAGTAATTCATTTGAATCATAACCAAAAAACTGATGGATAGCAGGACTGACTTGAATAATATCTCCTTTTTGATTGACAAGTAGCAAGCCGGTACTATTTTGTCGCCAAATGGCCTGGTAACGGTCGTTGGAGCGTTGTATCATCCGAACTAAATAGTAGGATATCCAGACCGCTATTAAAGTGGATATTCTATTGATGAATATAAAATGGAGGGCTGGATTTTCTGGTTTTAGGAGCGGTGCAATACCTATAAATAAAGAAACCATTACCGCTGCTGAGGCTGGAAATAATTGGTTGCTACTACGGACGCAGGTAAAAAGGAGCGGAATATAAAGTATTGAAATATTAGTCTCTTGCGGCAAAACACAATCCAGGCCAAATATAACAATTGCCCCAAATAAAAAATATATTACATGCTGTTGTGTTATAAGTGTGCGCAATGGATGTGTCATGTAGATGCAAATGTAGGCATAATTCTTATATACTTAGAAAATACATCGAAATGTCACAACATACTGTGCTTTTGGTAGGTTATCAAGGAGAAGGCACATGTGGCCGGCAACTGCTGGATGGTATTGATGCAATAAAAATACACGGAAAATATTATTCCTTAATACGTCGTGGAAATAACAATTGCTGAGGCATAAATGATCTGATCGCGTTTTAAAACACCTTAAAACGCTCAAATGCCGCACGTTCCAGCATTTCCCGATCATCGGGGTGTGCAATACTGATGAGTGCGTGTGCTCGTTGGCGCAGGTTTTTCCCAAAAAGGAATGCTGCGCCGTATTCAGTTACTACATAATGCACATGTGCGCGGGTAGTGACTACGCCTGCTCCGGGCTTGAGCATGGGTACAATACGCGAAATGCCTTTTTTGGTGCGGGAAGTGAGGGCAATAATCGGTTTGCCACCGTCCGAAAGTGCTGCGCCGCGAATAAAATCCATTTGCCCCCCTACACCAGAATAGTGGTAGGTACCAATGGAGTCGGCGCAAACCTGTCCCGTTAAATCGACCTCAATGGCGCTATTGATGGCCACCACACGGTCGTTTCGTTTTATGACAGAGGCTTCATTTACATAGTCAATATCGAGAAAGGCGAACGCAGGATTGTCGTCCACATAATCGTATAATTTTCGAGTGCCCAATGCGAATGAACTGACCGTTTTGTATGGGTGAATCTTTTTATAGCGGTTATTGACCACCCCTGTTTCAATCAAATCAATCAAACCATCCGAAAACATCTCTGTGTGCACGCCTAGGTCTTTATGGTTGCGAAGGCATTGTAGCACGGCATCGGGGATAGCACCAATACCCATTTGTAATGTGCTACGGTCGTCGATTAATTCGGCAATTATTTGCCCAATTTTTAGTTCATGCTCGCCTACTTTGTTGCTATATTGCACTTCGGGAAGTGGTACGTCCCCAAAAACCATGGCATGAAAACGACTGGTGTGTATCATGCCATCGCCATGTGTGCGGGGTACTTGCGGATTTACTTGTGCAATCACATACTTTGCAGCATTAACAGCAGACCGTGCTATATCCACAGAAGTACCCAGTGAGCAAAAACCATGTTTATCGGGTTCAGAAACAGATACAATGGCTACATCAATTGGCAAGATATTCCGCTTGAACAAGTCGGGTATTTCGCTCAAAAATACAGGAATATAGTCACCTCTGCCTTCATTTACTGCCTGCCGAATGCTCTCCGAAACAAAAAGAGAGTTCATGCGGAAGTGTGCTGCGTAAGCCGGTTTGTCCACCTCTATGTTGCCATACAAACTGATAGAGACCAGTTCCAGGTCTTTCCACCTCGGGGCTTGTTCGGCCAGTTTCTGGAGCATAAAGATGGGCGTACAAGCACTTCCGTGTATGTAAATGCGTTGGCCTGATTGGATGATCTGAAGGGCTTCTGCTGCTTGAATATAAGTCATTGGACATTGTATTGTTTTTGTCTTGTGTTTGCTAGCTATTTTCTAATTCCATTTAGGAAAATTGGTGGACATTTGGATATGAACGCCTAAAGCCCTATTTTTCTTTGTTCGAATCGTCCTAATTTATGTCGTGCGTTTGTGCTATTTGTCTTGCAGAAAGTCCGAAACTACTGCTGATTGAAAAAAACAAGTTTAGTAACGCTAGTTTTTTTGTTGGTTCCATTATGGACGAGGTGCTGCTTTGCCTTTAGAAGCCTGAGGAAACGCTTTGAATATTTCTAGTATTGCTGTACTCAAGCGGTCATCTACTTCATCGGGCTGCATGTGATCCAAATAACTGACGGCGCCACCCCGCCAAACTTGGTTACCAGTGGCAGTATCCAATAGATCAATAATTAGCGTACCTTCCACCATTGGAACCATTGTTACCCGATCGCATCGGCTGTCGTAGTTACCTACCTCGTAACTGCGGCATTGCAAGTCATAGACATATCGCATTTCGTTTTTTAAGACAATATGATAATGGAGTGTAAGATCGGCGAAAGCACTACTTTTTTTAAAACCCAATTTGTCCAATTGCTTTTCTACCGAGGCTCGGATATTGTTGTTGGTGCTTTCTGTAAGCCACGCAGGGCCTTTCGCGCCTTGTATAGTGGATGGATTGTCCAACCAACAGTAAGTATGGTACCGATAAAGGTTAGTGCCAGGTTCTTCTTCTGTATAAACCTTTTGTAATGGCGAACAACTGATTGCTAAGATCAAAAACAGCAAAACGCCAATAAGAACGTGCAGATATTTCTTAGTTTGTATGTTTTTCATGCAGCAAAATTGGTGTGTTGAAGCCAGTGTGGATATGATAAAAATCTAAGTTGCAGATGATGATTATCAATACTTCATTATTTTAAGGTGCTTAAATTTGTGGTAGTATATCGTGTGGCGGTAATCTATAATACAGCACTTAATTAATTTAAAAATATGAAAAATTCATTTGTCATTGAAAACCTAAAATGCGGCGGATGTGCATCCAGTATCCGTAATGGGTTGATTGCTTTGCCTGGCATTACAGATGTTGAGGTAGATTTTGAAACCAACACAGTAACCGTGGAAGCGGAACAAGACGATCTCCGCCCTTTGGTTGCTGATACACTTAGTTCTATGGGGTATCCTGAGGCGGGACATAATACACTATTGAAACAGGGAAAATCTTATAT
>JAAFHO010000040.1:14128-17299 GCA_013297575.1 Chitinophagales bacterium | reverse complement strand
AACGATTGTATCGCCGAATGGATAGCATGGTTTATGTCATTTTCCCATTCTAAGACAATGGCCGTTTCGGATAGGGGATAAATACGCAGGTACTTCACGTCACTTAATTCTTGTGTAAATGTACCCTGGCAAATTCCACCCAATCTTTTTGCTCTTTTTCCAATCGTATATCTGGAGGAAAGCCTACTGTATCAATTCCCTTTCCTATATCTACCGCCGAAGAGCGTGTAGTAGGATACGACATTGTAAAATTACCACATGGAAACGCAATACTATGCAGGTTGCCATAATCGCTGACGCCAGCCGTATTGACACCAATTAAAGTTACTTTCTGGCTTTGCCTAGCCTCTTCTACAAAGCTTTCACAAGAACTAGCGCAGCCTCCATCAATGAGGATGGCTACCCGATGAGGGTATTTTTGTTTTTTATGCCTACCATTTTTGGTGGCTCCTTTTCGTCCAATATACTCACCCAAGTTACGATTGATCCTACGCTTCATATAACCTCCATAAGCACGTATATACCAAGGATAATCTTTGTTTTTTTTCAAATTGGCGTATTTATCGGCATTGTCTTTGGTTGCCCATACCTGCGCATGGTAGGTTTTTGTCCGGTTGGTGTATAAAAGTGGGATTACTTTGCGGTAAGTGATATCGCTGCCTCCACCATTACCTCGGCAATCAATCACGAGGTTGGGTGTTCGGGCAAGAAGGGCTTTATTTTCTTTAATCAATTGATCCAGTTGTTTACGTACACTTTCGTCCATTGTGGGGATCACGAGCAGTAGTGTTGAACTATCCAACGTCGAAAGTTTGTAAATACCTTCTGGTTTTGTTTTAGTGGCCATACGGGGATAAACCATATACCAATTGCCAATTTTATTCAAACGAAGTTTATCGGAGTTCAAAAATGCTGTATCTGGACTAAGCGAGTGGTCGCGCATAAAATATTGGCTTGAAAAAATGTTAGGTTGATCCGTTTTTTGCAAATCAAACTTTATTTGCCCCGGCATCCAATAGATACTATCTGCTTTGAGGATAATGGCTGCATATTCACGCTGAGTAGTTGGCTTTTGCACAATGGCTACTTTGTAATTACCTTCCTCATTTTGCCAAATTCCTTCTATCGGTAATCTATTTGGTTGGTCAAAATAGGCTTTTGCTGCTGCTTCTGACAAATTTATGTGCTCTGTATTGGCAAATTGAGCCCTGATTTGAGCAGGGTTGCCCGCTGTACTACCTGTACTCAACTGCACGTGTCCATCCCGAAACCATTTTTTCCACTCCAATAAGATGCGAAAACAGGCAGTATCAGAATTCGCATTGGTGGCTTTCTGTTGGAATATATTGGTATGCTGGTCAAAAGCCAACTGGTTGCTAGTGGTTACTTTATCGCGGTAACCGGAGTAATTGAGTTTGATTTTTTCCTTGAAAAAGTCAAATTTTTGAGTGCAGGTGCAATCTTGGGCATTTGCTGTATAGTGGAAAATGACAATAATGAATAATAAAAATAGTTGTATTTTATGCATGGCAAATAAAATAGGAGTATCTTAATAAAATAATCCTGCTTGAACCATTTGGGTTCAAGCAGGATTATCAAGAATTAAATATCAATGATCTCTCTTAGGAATGAGATTTAAATAAAGGTACAGATTTGGGGTGACGATTTTGTCACTATTAAGGCATGAAGAGGGCGTTTAGTGGGGCTAAATAACCGATGAATAACGAAAAGAGGGGCAAAATAAGGCCGCTAAATCTGTACCTTTATTTAAATCTCATTCCTTTTACTAAAACTTAGCCGTAATACCCACCAAAACATTAGTCCCATAAATTGGGTAATTGTACCAACGCTCCCTGCGGTTATTCAAGATATTATTCAAATCAAGGAATGCTCCAAAATTTTTGGAAAACTGGTAAGTACCACCTAAACCAAAATCAAACAGCGCACCACTTTTACCCGGAATAGCGTTCTCGTCGCGGCGGCGAATCTTATCCGCAATATAACAATTGGCTTTGAATGCTGCTTTGCCTTCCATTATCCGATATTCACCATTAAAATTACCTTCCAAGCCAGGTAAACCCCATGCCGTAATGGCATTCGACATTTTATAGATATTTTGGCTTAGTGTACCTGCAACAGTGATCTCCTTGGTAGGTTTTAAGGTGACTGTACCTTGAAGATTAGTAATTTTGGCTGTATCGTATTGCACTTGAAAACGGGTAATATCGCCTTCAAACTTAGTTTGGAACAATGCCAAATCGCCTGCTGTGGCGTAACCACCTTGCACCGTATAAGTCAACCAACCAAAATTACCTCGGATACCACCAAAATAACTGCGGTAGTCCGTATTGCGCAGTTCTGAACCACGCATTTGAATAAATGGATTGTAATCGCTGACACTGCGGTAGGTGTTCTTGCGCAAATCGCCATTAGCACCTACAAACAATTGAATACCATCACCAAACACACGTACATTCAGTTCTGCATCTGGATAGATATGGAATACATCGCGGTTGCTCGCAAAATTACCACCTATTTTCAGGCGTGCTGGCCCAAAATGCAAGGTCAATGAAGGTTGGATATAAATATTGTTCAGTTGTTGCTTTACCGTATCCTTATACGTTGTAAAATCGGTACGGAGGTTAATACGTAGCACGTGTTTTTCGGCAAACCATTTAGAAGCCCCAAAACCAAGGTCAATACCCGTTTCTGTGTTGGAGTAGTTATCCTTTAGGTTATAGATTTTTGGTGCTACAAAATAGTTCAAATCGGCATCGTTGCGCTCGCCATTAAACAGGCGTAGACCAATGTCCAATGTTTTGAAATTTTGGCGAACTTGTCCGGCATCAAAAGTGAAAAGGCTATCATCATAACCATAATAGTGTACACGATCGTAAGCATAACCTACTTTGGCTTCCAATGCGGTGGTTTTCGCTACAAATCCACTGCCGCTGAGTTGGACATCGGTGTTAGAAAACCGCTGATTTTCGCGGCTTTTGAAGTTGGCTTGGTGGTGTTTTGCCCAAACTTTACCATCAAATTTGTCTTTTACCCCAAATCCATAGCCAAATTCGCCATAAATTGAAGTTGGTACACCGCCACCCGCTTTTACATAACCATTGTACATTTCTTCTTTTGCACCTGCTTTCATGCCCAATGGCTTGAGTTTTG
>JAAFHO010000040.1:0-14118 GCA_013297575.1 Chitinophagales bacterium | reverse complement strand
TGGAGCGTCGTAAGTTACTTTTAGTGGACGCGGTGGCACCACGTAATCTTGGTATTTGGTCGATGTATCCAAGGCTGGTAGCGTTGGGGTTACATTAAGTTTATTGGCATCGAGGAGTTGTGCCTCGTAGTTTTTGATGATATCCACCTTATCTGTTGGTCCAGTTTGGGCAACAACAAAATGAGGCAAAAGGCCAAAAAGAACGGCTATAATTGAAATTTTATGTTGTAATTGCATAAAAGAATTTTAATAAAGTTAGTTACCGCCATCGAGGTCAAGAATATCGACCTGCTTTGGCTTATTGATTGTTTTGCCTTGTGGTACTGGATCAGAAGAGGGTGGGGGAGTACCGCCCAGTTTTTGGTACTTTTGGCGCGTTTCCGTCAAAATGGCTGGATTGCCACCGCTATAATTCTCCAAAACACCTTCCAATGCTGCTAATGCGCTGTTTTTATCTCCTTGGTCGGCATATACATCCGATAACAAAATGATATTGCGCGCGATCCAATCATCATAACCAGCGCTGGCTTGGTTTGCATCCGAAATGAGTTCTTCTGCCTGTGTATATTGTTTTTGGCGGTAAAGAATTTGGCACATATAGTGGTAAGCCTCGGCCATAATTTCGGATTGTGTATTCTCCGTTACTTTTTTCAAAGACGGGAACGCTCGCGCATAATCGTTGCGATCATAAGCGATTTTGGCCAAATAATAGTTGCCACGCGCTAATTGGTCACCCGATGCACTACCCGAAGACAATACCTTATTGGCATATTCTTGTGTAGCTACCGTATTATTGGCGCGGTAAGCACTTTCCATCGCGAGTACTTGAGCATCAAATTTACCTTTTGAAGTAACGGCAGATTCCTCCCATTTACGCGACATTTCAAAGGCTTGTCCGTAATCTTTCAAGGTCGTATAGGCGATTACCGCTGCTTTTTCAGATGCTTTAGAGAAATAACGACTTGGGCCTTTGGTTACTACTGCATTCAAATCCTTCATCGCCTCCGGATAGCGGCCTGTTGCTGCATAACTATCACCGCGATAGTAGGTAGCAGCCAATGCTTCACGACCGTTTGGATACTTCGTCAAATAAGCAGTAAAACCTTCAATAGCTTGTGCATACTGTGCTCTATTGTATTGATATTCAGCGGTTTGGTACGTTACACTATCACGTGCAGCAGAAGTCACTTTGTAGCCTGGAACGGTTTCCAAGAAAGCAAAATACTCATCTGGGCGGTTCAATTCTTTATAAATGGTTTCTAATGCCGATAATGCTTCTTTGGCCTCTTCGTTTTCAGGATTATTGGCAAATACTTGCTTATAATAATTAATAGCGGCTGAGTTATTGCCATCATTGTACGAAATCAAACCTAATTTGAGCAAAGAAGGATTAATCAACGGCGAACGGCCGCGGTAGTTTTCTACCACTCGGCGAAATGCTGCCAATGCCTGCGTACTCTTATTCAAACTAATATAAGTTACGCCCATTTGATACAAGGCATCATCTACAAATTGGCTACTAGGGAATTTATTGATTAGATCTTCCATACCAGCAATTTTATCTTCTGGCTGTTTTTGCAAACCTTTGATCATTGCTTTTTGGTAAATGGCGTATTCAAAACCATCGTATTTGCGGCCAACAGCCTCGTTGTAGTAACCGAGTGCCTCTCCGTATTGGTTGCGTTTGAAATGACAATCACCCGCACGCAGGATGGCATCGCCTAAAACACCCTGTGTTATTTGCTCCGAATTAATACGGCTTTGGTTCTTTTTGATACCATCTACGCATTGTTTGAAAAATGGTAAAGCGTCTTTATGGTTGTCCTGTTTTAAGTAATTATAGCCTTGGATATATTGCCCCATAAATGTGCTGCTCTCGTCGGGTAAATCGGAATAGTTCTTCGCTTGACCCAAAAAGGCATTAATTTGGTTGATACTACCCTTGTAATCACCCGATTCATTGGAAAGTACACCATTCCAAAAAGAACATAGTGTAACCAAACGGCGATCAATGGGTTGTTCCATCGATTTATTAAAGAAACGCCGTGACTCGTCTTTTTGGTTGTTTTGATACAACTGTAGACCGCGTAAATAGCATACTTTTTGATAGATCTCGTTCAAACGTTGGCTACGGTTCTTTACGCCTTCCAAAGTGGCCACTGCGCGGTCGTAATCGCGGGTGTTAAGGAAAATTTCACCCATTAATGCTTGCGCATCATTATAATAAGGTGATTGAGGTTGGAAACGTTGCAAAGCGGAAAGCGCATCGCGGTCGTACTTGAGTTCCCAACTTAATTTAGCATAGTTCATCAACGCATCTTCTTTTACGGACGGATCGAAATTCATGCTGGAAGCCTGGCCAAATGCGTTTCGGGCCGCGCCTTTATTGCGTTGGCGTAGGTAGCAATCACCGAGATGGTACAAGCCATTTTGCCCCAAAAGAGAATCTTGTTTATTCAATTGCTCAAAATTATCAATGGCATTTTTGAAAAAACCATTTTGGTATTGGGCGTAACCAAGTTGATAAAAATCGGCTGGACGGAAATTGACACCATTATTGGCGGCGTATTCCATGTATTTTTGAGCGGCTTTAAAATCGCCTTTTTCAAAATAGGCCTGACCAACCAACATAGCAATTTCTGCTTGGTTGCGGACATCCTTGTTTTTGGCTTTAGGCTCGCCATACGTGATCAGTTGATCGTATTGGCCTTTTGCAAACATTATTTGGCAAATATAATACGGAATAACCGCTTTATATTTTTGTGAGTTTTCGCAGCGTTGAAAGGCTTTTTGAGCGTCGTCGTAGCGTTTTTCATAAAAAGAGCAACAACCATAATAGTAGTTGGCATCTTCATAAAACTTACTTCGTGTATTTTCCTTAATACCTGCAAAAATAGATTTGGCTTGCGCGAATTTCTTGGTAACAAAATAACTGTAGCCCATTTTGAACCGCAATTCATCGCGCAATGGCCCAGATGCTGGAGCCATATCATAATAGACCAAAGCCTTGTCGTAAGCCTTTTTGCCAAAGTAATAATCGCCCATTTCAAGTGCTGCTTGGCTTGCAACAGGAGAAGGTGCTTGATCACGTAAAAAATCAAGGGCGACTTTTTCTGCTTCTGGTTGGTTGAGGCGTACTGCACAACGGGCGTTGTAGAGTTCCGCATTGGTTTTTAAATCGCGCCATTCCGGCTCGTTTACAGGGCGCAAAGTGGTCATTGCGGCTTGAAATTCCTTTTGGGCGAGTCCATAAAGCCCTTGATCAAAGAAATCAACACCGCGCTTATACGAAAGGTTCGCCTCTGTGAAAACCGTCGTTTGCTGGGCGGGGAGCAGGATGGATGCAACTAAAAAACAACATAGTGAAATGCCTATCCGAAGGTTCATGCTGAGTTGGATTTTTATATGAAATGAAACGTGAATGTACTATTTGTTAAGGTGGCTTTGTATGAAAGCCGCTGCATAACGCAAGAAACAGCGGCGAAAATATACAAGTTCTTAAAATTCAAGTGAATTTGTAGATAAACAGCGGTAATTAACGGTAATTTAACTGTAAAAGAAGGGTTACTGCCTCCAAACTTGACGGTTGATACACTGCATCCTGTTAATGCTATGATTTCCTGCTTCCGTTTATCCAGCCTAAAAAACAAGTTTACAATATGGCGCAAAATACTGTAATTTTGCCTAAATTTTACCAAGCATTACTAATTTGGTATAGTGGCTAAACAAATGATAAACAATTCAGGTTAATTCAAAAACGTAAAACTATATTTTATTGCTATGGATAATAAATACTTATTTTTTGCACTTTTTTTGCTCTCTTTGGGTCGTTTAAACGCCCAATTGATTACATTTAATGGAACGGGTAATTTGCCGATACCTCCTGGTGCTCCGGTCCAAACTCTTGGTGTTACTCAATCACCCTGTTCAGTGAGTGGAATAGGTTTAATTGGCGGTTGTGTTACGATCGAGAATGTAACGATTGATCTCGTCCATCCTTGGGTAGGTGATATTGCTATCCATTTGATAGGGCCTGGCGGGCAAATTCTTGAGCTGTCTTCGAGTAATGGTGGCGCGGGAGACAACTATACAAATACCGTATTTTCGGATGATGCTGGTGCTTTTATCACCACAGGTGCTCCTCCATATTCGGGTAATTTCCGACCCGAAGGAAGAAATGCTAGTTTGGGTTACAGTAATGTACCACCATTAGGTACATTTACCTTTGCAAGTACGTACAATGGTACTATCGCAGATGGCAACTGGACACTCAATATCAATGATTTTTTTACAGGAGATGTTGGTGAATTGCTGAGTTGGTCTATAACGTTTAATCTAAGTGGGGCACCACCAGTAGCCAATGCCGGTTTTGATATAGCTGTTTGTAACAGCCAAACCGTTACTCTTGTTGCAAGCGGTGGTGGTACGTATTTATGGAGTAATGGTGCTACTACGGCCTCCAATACAGTGACTCCATTGATAACTACCACATACACTGTAACCGTAACCTCCGCAGGGTGTGGCACTGATACGGATGAAGCTATGGTGATCGTAGAACCGGTGCCAACCGTTACTTTTTTGGCACCCATAGCGGATGTTTGCTCGGGCGATTGTTTGGTTATTAATGCTATTTTTACGGGCACTGCGCCTTACACCCTTGAATATAAAGTAACGTCTTCTAACAATGTAGTACAGACATTTACACAGGTGTTTTCGTCCAATAGTGCAGCTATAACCGTTTGTGCTCCGCCGGGTTCACCTGTGGGGGGGCTTGTGGTGCAGGCAACTTATTTGACAGATACAAATTGTACTTGTCCCTGATTGGGAATGCTGTTTAGGGGGCAGGGGGGCAAAATAAGGCCGCCAAATTTGTGCCTTTATTTAAATCTCATTCCTTATCTTTGCGAAAATTTTTACTTATTCACTAAAGATGCTTCGATCTGCACTGATTTCCGTCTTTTCAAAAGACGGCCTAGAACCTATTATCCGCCGCTTACACGAGTTAAATGTACAATTGTATAGTACAGGTGGAACTCAATCTTATATCGAAAAATTGGGTATCCCTGTTACTTCGGTAGAATCTTTAACGGGCTACCCAAGTATATTGGATGGGCGTGTAAAAACCCTACATCCCGCTGTATTTGGTGGTATATTGGCTAGGCGTGAAGCGGGTCATTTAGAGCAATTAATCGAATATAATATCCCCGAAATTGATTGTGTCATTGTCGATTTATATCCTTTTGAGGATACAGTAGCCAGTACAAATGACGAAACCGAAATTATCGAAAAAATTGATATTGGGGGCGTTTCTTTGATTCGTGCTGCTGCCAAAAATTTTAAGGATGTATCTGTCATTGCTTCTAAAGAAGAATATAAAATATTTTTGGATCTGCTGTCGGAAAAAGGCACTGAAATAACCGTGGACGACCGCCGTGAATTGGCACGTCGTGCTTTTAAGGTAAGTTCTAATTATGATATTGCCATCTATAATTGGTTCAATGAAGGCACCACCGATATATCTTTTAAATACTCGATTCACCGCTCTGATATTCTTCGTTATGGCGAAAATCCACACCAGTCAGGGGTGTTTTTTGGCGAATTTGAGCGCATTTTTGATAAATTAAGCGGAAAAGCCATTTCATATAATAACTTGGTTGACATCGATGCCGCTGTTCAATTGATGCGTGAGTTCCAAGTGGGCAAACCCTGTTTTGCCATTTTGAAGCATACCAATGCCTGTGGTATTGCACGCCGCCATACCCTTTTAGAAGCATGGGAAGCAGCATTGGCTTGCGATTCTACTTCTGCTTTTGGCGGAATTTTTATCTGTAATACTATCGTGGATTTGGCTACGGCTCAGCAGATCAATAAACTGTTTTACGAAGTACTTATTGCACCCGATTTTGCCCCGGATGCTTTAGAGTTGTTGAAAAAGAAAGATCAGCGCATTCTGCTGAAAATCAATACGTTTGAAATAAAAAAACGTAATTTCCGATCCTTACTAAACGGCGTTGTAGAACAAGATGCAGATCTAAAAACAGAGACAGAAGCAGACCTAAAAACAGTAACCAAACGCCAACCTACCCCCAAAGAAGTGGGTGAGTTGATTTTTGCTGTAAAATGCGTAAAACACCTCAAATCCAATGGTATCGCCCTTATCAAAGAGCGCCAATTAATAGGTATGGGCTGTGGCCAACCATCCCGCGTGGATGCACTACGGCAAGCAATTGCCAAGGCCAAAGCATTCGGTTTTGATCTTAACGGTGCTGTTATGGCCTCCGATGCATTTTTCCCATTCCCCGATTGCGTAGAAATCGCACATGAGGCGGGTATCACCGCAGTCATTCAACCAGGTGGTTCTGTGAAAGACCAAGATACAATTGATGTTTGTGATAAATTTGATATGGCGATGGTAATGACAGGTTTTAGGCATTTCAAGCATTAATAAACGAGCAAACATCGTAATCCATAAATAGCAACTCGTATGTTTCACAAGCATACGAGTTGCAAAAAGACTTATATCATTTTGGCAAAAGGGGCAAAAAAATTACAAGAAAAAGCAACAGCAATCGCGGTGATTTTGGAAGCCTTGTACCCTGAGGTACCGATTCCACTTGATCATAAAGACCATTATTCGCTCTTGGTGGCTGTGTTATTATCCGCACAGTGTACGGACGTTCGAGTCAATCAGGTTACTCCTTTTTTATTCGAAAAAGCCGATAATCCTTATGATATGGTCAAGTTATCGGTAGAAGAAATACGTGAAATCATCAAACCTTGCGGCCTTTCACCTAAAAAATCTAAGGCTATTTTTGAATTATCGCATATCTTAATCGAGCAACACGGAGGATCGGTGCCGGAGGATTGGGCAGCATTAGAAGCATTGCCAGGAGTAGGCCATAAAACTGCCTCTGTTGTTATGTCACAAGGCTTTGGTCACCCTGCATTCCCTGTCGATACGCATATTCATCGACTAGCAACACGCTGGGGCTTAACAAATGGTAAAAACGTAGAAACCACAGAAAAAGACCTAAAAGCATTATTCCCGAAAGAAACGTGGAATAAACTACACTTGCAAATCATCTTTTTTGGAAGGGAATATTGTCCAGCACGTGGACATGATGCGGGGAAATGCCCAATTTGTTCAATATACGGTCATTTCGGCTTCGCTCAATGACCAGTGGGAGGGTGTGTTCACTTTTGGTTGTGAGATAATAACAAATCCATTAAAAAGTAATGCTCACTTTTGGTTGCAATATAATAACAAATCCAAAAATGTGGCAGACAACGGATTATGCATACTCATGTACTGGTCATTGAGCGAAGCCGAAATGACCAGTACATGAGTATGCTCACTTTTGGTTGGGAGATAATAACCAATCCACAAGTGTGGCAAACAACAGATTTTGGATGCAGTGCCATCTGGTCATTGAGCGAAGCCGAAATGACCAGATGGCACTGCATCCAACCCCCTCAAAATAATCCCACAAGCCACCCTAATCTCCTCTTCTGTAATCGTAAGCGGCGGCGCAATACGCAGCGAAGCGTCATTAAACAAAAACCAATCCGTGATCAAGCCATTTTCGAGGCAGTGAGCAATAACCCCTCTTACTTTTTCTCCCGAACCCAAATCAACAGCCATCCACAAACCAGCGTGCCTGATCTCCACAATGTCAGGGTGTTGTAGTAATTCCAAGATCAGATCCCTCTTCATGGGTACTTGAGCGATTAAATCAGATGTGGTTAATACCTTCAATGTAGCCAAGGCCGCTGCCGCAGACACTGGATGACCCCCAAAAGTAGTAATATGTCCCAATACAGGATCATAACTCAATACCTCCATAATTGATCGAGGCGCAATAAACGCTCCAATAGGCATACCACCGCCAAATCCTTTAGCGAGCAGTAGAATATCTGGTTTTATATCGTATTGTTCAAAAGCAAACAATGTACCTGTACGGCCACACCCCGCTTGTATCTCGTCTAAAATAAGCAAAGTACCAGTCGCGGTACAACGCTCGCGCAAAGCCTTGATCCATTCGGGTCGGGGAGATCGAATACCCCATTCGGCCTGAACCGTTTCTATAATAACCGCAGCCGTCGTATGGTCAATGTGCTCAAAAGCAGCATCGTCGTTAAAATCAATATGCCTGATACCCGGAAGCAATGGGTAATAAGGCGCAGTAAAATAAGTAGGATTCATCAAACTAATAGCCCCTTGAGTTCCGCCGTGATAAGCATACCTACAAGCCACAAAATTAGGGCGACCAGTGTACCGTTTTGCGAGTTTCATAGCACCTTCGGTGGCTTCAGCACCTGAATTGGTAAAATACACAGCATCCAAACCAGGCAAATGCTGAGCGAGCAAAGTAGCCAGTTCTACCTGTGGACTTAAAACATATTCGCCATACACCAGCGTGTGCCAATATTTTTTCACTTGCGCCTCTACTGCGGCCTGTACATCGGGGTGTCTATGACCAAGGCTACTAACGCCAATACCTGCGATAAAATCGAGGTAGGACTTGCCATTTTTGTCGAATAAATACACGCCTTCTGCTGATTCAATCTCCAAACCAAGCGGTGCGGGAGACGTTTGTGCGACGTGTTGTAAAAAAAGTGCTCTTTGTGATGGCATTATTATTGCAGTATTGGATTTAATTGTATGTTTGCCCAAGTATTTATAAACACAAATAAAAACAGAAATCCTTTTTAAACGTTATACACTTATGACGGCACTTGAGTTAATCGCACATGATATCCCTGCACTCAAAATTGAGCAGACAGGACGCGATGCCTACCACCTGTTGAGCGATCACCATGTGAAGCATTTACCTGTTGTAGATGGTACCCGCTTAGTGGGTATTTTATCTGAAGAGGACATATTTAATCATAAGTTATACGACCCGGTGAGCGAGTACGATTTTTCGATGTTGCGTACCTTTAGCGTTCGTGCTGATGAACATCTTTTCGAAATTATGCGGATTATGGGGGAAAATAGACTTACCGTTATTCCTGTAGTGGACAATGACGGTAACTATTTGGGTATGGTTTCTCAGAATATGATGCTGCGTACTTTTGCCACCACCACTGCATTTGCAATGCCGGGAGGCGTACTCATATTGGAAATGAATCGTCGAGATTATTCTTTAACAACTATTGCACGTTGCGTAGAAGAAGAATCTGCCAAGATTTTAACTTCAATTGTAACCTCAACACCGGATTCTGAATTGATAGAAGTAACCCTAAAAATTAACCGAGATGATGTATCTCGAATTGTGGCTGGTCTCGAGCGATACGGGTTTACCGTAAAGCGTTCCTTTGCGGAAGACGCTTACTCTGAATCTGTTAGAGAGCGCTACGATTCGTTGATGAATTATCTCAGTATTTAGTGGACTTTTTGTTTGTGGTGTAAAAAACGGTTTTTACACCATTTGCGTTGACAACAAATCCTCTAAAGTTTCCCTTCTGCGGATCAGTTTTGCTTTGCCATCCATAATCATCACTTCCGCAGGGCGGAATCGTGAATTGTAATTAGATGCCATCATCCAGCCGTATGCTCCGGCATTATAAAATGCTATAATGTCGCCTTCTACCACTTCTGCAATGCGGCGGTCATGTCCGAAAGTGTCCGTTTCACAAATATTTCCCACAACTGTATATAGCCTTGGCTTAAAAGTGGGTTCTGTTATATTTACTATTTTGTGGTAAGAACCATAAAACATAGGACGGATCAGGTGATTTAAACCCGTATTTAAGCCCACAAATGATGTAGAAGTGGTTTGTTTGACCAACGTACATTTTGCCAGTAAATAACCTGCTTCACTTACCAAGAATTTGCCTGGTTCAAACATTAACACAAGATCCCTGCCATACTCTTTGCAGAAATCACTGAAACGAGCACTGAGTTTTTCACCCAATTCTTCAATATCGGTTTCTATATCCTCTGGCTTATAAGGTACTTTAAAGCCACTTCCTAAATCAATATATTCTAAATCGGGGAATTTTTTGGCTGCTTCCAATAGAATATCAGCACCGCGAAGAAAGATTTCTACATCTAATATATCCGAGCCGGTATGCATGTGCAAGCCATTTATTTTTAGTTTTTGGCTTTCAACAATACGCAATACATGTGGCAATTGGTGGATCGAAATGCCAAATTTAGAATCAATATGCCCTACGCTAATTTTGTCATTCCCGCCACCCATCAAGTGCGGATTAATTCGAATGCATACAGGCACATTCGGATGGTTGAGTCCCCAGTTTTCGAGCATAGGAATCGCGTCAATATTGATTTTTACGCCTAATTCAACCGCTTCAGCAAATTCATCCACACCTGCAAAATTAGGCGTGTATAAAATGTCTTTTGGCTCATAACCAGCCTTGATCCCCATTTGAATCTCCTGTATCGACACACAATCGAGACTAGAACCTAATCCCCTGAAAAATTGCAAAACATGGATATTTGTCAGCGCTTTACAGGCGTAATGGATCTTCAAATTTGGGTAAGGAAATGCCGCCGTAATGCGACGATACTGGCGCGCCATAACGGCCGCATCATATACATATAATGGTGTGCCGTACTCTTTGCAAAGATCGAGCGGATTCACGCCACCCGTGAATTCATACTTGCCGTTTACTAATTCCATGTTGAAAAAATGATGTCTTTATATTTCAGATTCAATCAAATATTGATCCTTGTTCACTGCATTTCTATTGTTTAATTCTGCTAAAAAGCCAACTAAAAACAACTGAGTTCCTATGAGTAATGCTACAATACCGAAGAAAAACGCAGGCCGTTCTGCAATTCCATATTCGCTATTGATTAATTTTGAATAACTCAACCAAGCCAATACAGCAAACCCCAGTATAAACGACAAAGTTCCAAGTGTCCCAAAAAAGTGCATCGGTTTTTTGCCAAATTTACCCACAAAATAAACGGAAAGCAGGTCTAAAAAACCAGTAATGATACGTTCCCATCCAAATTTAGAATAGCCATATTTACGCGCCCGGTGTTCCACCACTTTCTCGCCGATTTTTGTAAATCCTGCCCATTTTGCTAATACAGGCATCCAACGGTGCATATCGCCATATACTTCTATGGATTTTGCCACAGAATAGCGGTAGGCTTTCAAACCACAATTAAAATCATGTAATTGAATGCCACTAATACCACGCGCTACAGCATTGAATAATTTACTTGGTATGGTTTTGCTCAAAGGATCGTGTCTGCGCTTTTTCCAACCGCTGACCAAATCCAGTCCCTCTTGCAAAATCATATTGCGCAATGCAGGTATTTCATCGGGGCTATCTTGTAAATCGGCATCCATTGTAATGACTACTTCACCGTTTACGATACCAAAACCAGTGTGTAATGCTGCGGATTTGCCATAGTTTCGCCTAAACTTAATTGCCTTGATATTAGGATTTTGTGCTTTTAACTGTAGAATTACATCCCAAGAGCGATCCGTACTACCATCATCAATAAAAATGATTTCATAAGAAAGTTGTTCCGTTTCGCATACGCGACGAATCCAAGCCTCGAGTTCGGGCAAACTTTCTTCTTCATTTTTTAAAGGTATGACTAATGAAACTTGTAGCATGTGGTTAAAAATCAAGTTAAGGAAGGCCGAGCAGCAAATACAGGTATGATATCCGGAGATTGTTCGTCGATAGCAATACCCCTGTTATGATATTTATCAGTTTTTACTTTTTTTGCCCAACGTTGAAAAAGCGCCTCTTGTTCAAGAGTATCCAATTGAGGATGGGTGCTATAAAATCCTTTGGCATCTCTTTGTCGATACGCCTCATATAAACTAACGGCACAAGCCACCGAAATATTTAAACTTTCAGCAAAACCTGCTTGTGGAATTGTAAAAAAACCATCACAGAGTGCTATTGCTTCGGTACTTAAGCCATCATCTTCGTTGCCAAAAATAATTGCGGTAGGTATTGTTAGGTCTAAATTAAAAAGGGAGTGACTACCTTCACTTGGTAAAGTGGCCAACACCCTTTTGTATTTCGTTCGTACCCTTCTAAAACACTCCTCCATATTGTCGAATAGATAAACATCCATCCATTTGAAAGTACCTGCCGAAGTACGTTTTCCCAACACCAACCCTCGTTTGTCTAAATATTGCTGGGTATAAATAACGAAAATTTCGCGAATTCCAACCGCATCACAAGACCGCATTATAGCACTTATATTGAGTGGGTCATAAATATTCTCCAACACCACCGTCAAATCTAATTGAGTTTGAAGTGCGGCCTCGCGCATTTTCTTTTCTCGCGTTGGCGACATAATTTAATTTGCCGCTTTTGTATTTAGCATTTCAATGGCTTGGTTAACGGATGGAGCAAGCCTAAAAATGTCATCAAGGCGACTAATTTCAATTAATTTTTTGACCATCGGATGTAATTCTCCGGCTACAATAAATCCACCATTGTCTTTCCAAAGGCGGTGTCCTGTCAGAATGGCACTTAATCCACTAGAATCTACAAATTTGACATTCGTCAAATCTAGGATTAAACTAGGAATCCCTTCGTTACTCAAAATGATTAAATCGCTTTTAAATTGGGGGGCGATGCTAGAATTCAGATTATCTTCATCCAATGTCAATACCGCAAAACGCTCTTGTTTGTCTAATCTGTATTTCATAAATTATTGATTTTCAATTTATTGTATTAAATTAAGTGCCTTTACTTCGTTTAAAGCAGGGCAAATATAGAACATTTGAAGAACAAACAAGAAAAAAAAACAGGTAAGACCTCCGGTGGCAGGGTGACAGAAAGTCAGAAAGCAATTTTGGCCTGATTTTTATAGTTAGTATTCAATCCTGTACTTGCTGAATACAAATTTTGAAAAGAATGAACTAAAAGAGGTTACTTTTTGTTAAATTTTTGAAATCTGTACAAATTAGTACTTGCATATCTTTCAAAATACTTAACATTGTCGCGTTTTTAAACCTGACATTCATCAGGTAGTCAATATCATAGAATCATGAATAAAAAATTCTCTCCGGTCGTCAAGCAAATTATACACCAAAGCGGTTCAGAAGCGCGGCGTTTGGGGCATGATTATGTGGGCACCGAACACTTATTATTGGGAATTATCGGCGAGCGGGACTCATTGGCCGTTCGTGTGCTCGATTCTTTATCCGTAGATGTGAATGATCTTCGCAAGCGTTTGGAACGCGCTATACCGCGCTATTCCAACTATCCTCCAGCAGAGAACTTGTTTGTAGATAAAGTGCCCGTTACCACACAAGTGGAACGCGTGCTGAAAGTCACGTTCATAGAAGCCAAGAATTTGAGGAGCGAGGAAATATTCCCAGAGCATCTGATGCTCTCCTTATTGAAACATGGCGATACCCATGCAACACAATTGCTCAACGAGTATTTCGTTGATTATGAATCATTTAAAAAAGAACTCGAATACGTGCGTTCAGAACAAGATCTTAATCATCCAGGCTTGGTCAATCAAGCACCAAGCGAGGGCGGCAACTATGAAGAGGACGATGAACGGTTTAACCGGACAGGTGCTCAGAAAGGCCAGCCCAAAAGTCGTACTCCAGTACTCGACAACTTTGGCCGCGATATTTCTCGCTTAGCCGAAGAAGGCAAACTCGACCCAATTATTGGCCGCGAAAGTGAAATTGAACGCGTCAGCCAAATTCTTGGTCGTCGAAAGAAAAATAATCCTATCTTGATCGGTGAACCCGGCGTGGGCAAAACAGCGATCGTAGAAGGACTTGCACTTCGTATTCTCCAAAAGAAGGTAAGTCGCACACTGTTCAATAAACGCCTCGTTATGCTTGACTTAGCCGCTTTGGTGGCTGGTACTAAATATCGCGGTCAGTTCGAAGAACGTATCAAAGCGATTATGATGGAATTGGAGAAAAACCGCGATGTGATTTTGTTTATCGACGAAATCCATACTATGGTAGGTGCTGGTGGCGCAACGGGTTCGCTCGATGCTTCCAATATCTTTAAACCTGCCTTGGCGCGTGGTGAATTACAATGCATCGGTGCTTCTACATTGGATGAATACCGCCAGTACATCGAGAAAGATGGTGCACTCGATCGTCGTTTCCAAAAAGTATTGGTAGAACCACCAAGCCA
>JAAFHO010000004.1 GCA_013297575.1 Chitinophagales bacterium | reverse complement strand
GAAATTGATGGCTCGATCCATCGGAATAAATTGGCTCGTATCCTTTTGAGTAAGTTCAACCTCTAAAAGGTATGAACCTGTATTGGTGCCAATAAAATAATTAAATTCATGGTCATGTGGGTCTTGGGAGTGTCCACCATGTGGCCCGCCACCACCACCATGTGGATCGTTAGGGTGCTTATATCGATCGTCAAACTTCAATTGAGGCTGAAGTGTTTTTTGGGATTGTTGTTGCTGATAATCAATACCAGACACCAATGCCCATCTGGAGGATAAAGATTTTTGAAGTGAAATACCGCCAACAAATACTTTGCCTTGGGTACGTTCATTTTCTAAAAACAATCTCTCACCTCCAGATGGCGGTGTGCCCCAAAGTGGTTCTTTTTCAGATACTTTTGTGGTTGAAAAAGCACTCATGGCATGAATACCAACGGATAGATGGTTACTGCGATGACTCATTTTGGTTATGCCTGTATTAACTAAGGCAATTTTAGGCACTACGTTTTCACTAAAAATTTTTTTCGCCATTGAGGCGGAAACAAGCATTACTGGTCGGAATGTCAATTTTGTGGGCCGCTGAAGATTTGTTTGGTTGTCAACAAATAAAACAGGGGCAGGTTGTGATAAATTAGGTACACTTTGTTCGGTATTAGACACTGGCTTTGTTACAATATCTGCTGTATTTGCTACGACAGATTGTCCAGTATATGTACCGACGATTTTTGTTGGCGATAGGCCAACAACGGTAGTGGGAGTTACAGCATCCCAGGCTTTTTTCATCGTTGAATTTTGAGATGCTATCGTAATAGCATTTTTCTTACTATTGGAAGTTAAAGCAATGTTTTGCGTATTTTCATTTTGCTGATTTTGCACGGCTGTTGCCGTTGCAGCAATTACGTTATTTTGTTCAGCAACCTTTTGATGTAGGTCTTTAATTTGATTCGAAAAGTATAAGTGTTGTAATGTAATTATGCCTATTGCAATACCGACCGCCAAAGCGATATGCCAACCCTTAATCAAGGATGCTGGTGTGTGTGGGGGGCTACTCAACCTTACCCATACAGCATCGGATGGATTTGCCTCAAAACCATCAAAGGTTTTCCGCAAAAAATCGTCTAAATGATCTTTGTTATTGTCGTTTTCCATAAACTTTACTCCGTTAGTTTTTTCTCTAAGGCCGACCTTAAGTGTGCTTTTGCTCGATTAAGTTGCGACTTTGATGTGCCTTCTGTAATGCCGAGTTCTGCTGCGATTTCGGCGTGTGAATAATTTTCCAAAATGAAGAGATTAATCACGGTTCTAAATCCAGTGGGCATGCTTTGCAATAACTGTAGCGTAAGATCAATTATTGACTCGTCTTTAAAAATACTATATTCTTCCAGATCTTCCGCTTTTTTATCAAAAACTAAATTATCGGGAAAAAAATCGATCAATTTTTGTTTTTTTATATTCTTCAATGTGTTGCGAACAACTACCCTCCGCATCCATCCTTCAAGGCTTCCTTGGCCTTTAAATTGATGAATATCTTTGAATATAGCCATGAATCCATCGTGTAAGTAATCCTCGGCATCTTGTCGATTACTGGCATAACGCAGGCATACACCAAACATTTTTGTTTTAAAATGTTCGTATAACAATTGCTGAGCCCGCACGTTTTTTTCGGCGCAAGCCTTTGCTAAATGGTATAAATCCTGCTCTGTGATCTGCATTATGCTTTATAGGGACATGTGTCGTAAAATAGTTGCATGAGAAAAGCCGCTTAAATTTTAGCCCAAAACGCTTAACATACATATCATGCGTTTTGGGCTAAAATTTAAGCGGTAAAATACTTAAGGTACTTTATTTAACCACAAATCGCTTCGTCAAAGTCCCTTCATTCGTAGCAATACGAGCCAAATAAACACCTGCCGCTAGTTTAGGTAGTGGGTAGGTGAAAGATGCTTGTTGTGTATTGTTTTGATCGTCAGAAAGAATTACTTTGCCTGTTATATCCGCAATAGTAACCGTAACCGGGCCAGATTTGTCCAAGTTTACATTAAGTGTTACAAAATCTGTGGCAGGATTCGGAAATACTTCCATAGCATAACTAGGTAGCGCTACGTTATCAGTCGTACTTACGAGCGCCAATTGGAGGCGCAAAACAGCATTCACATCTTCACCAAATGAGGAAAATCCATTGACTCCAAAAATTAATGTAGATCTGAATAGATACCTATTGTCATCATTAAAAGCATGATAAGCCAAGCGATTATCGCCTGTATACTCTATCGCGATGATATAACGCCCTCCTTTTTCTAACTCAACACCATCGCTGCCATTAGTGTCAACTAACTTTGCAAATTGAATAGAGCCACCTGTATTGATCGAATCCGGTGCATCATATTCAGCGGTTCCAATAAATTCTAATGAACTTAATAGCGAAGTTCCATCTAAGTTTTCAAGATCATCTGTAATATCGTCATTTACTCGAAGCAGATAAATGGGTGCTATTAAATCTTTTACCTCAAGATCGGTGGCTGTAGTAGTATATGCAAAAGAGGTGGAAATTGCTCTATATTGCTCCACACTTGATTTACTAAATCTGTAATAATTACAAACAGTCCAACTGGATTGATTTTCGATGCCTGAAGGGCGGTAATATTGCTCTGGGCCATCCTCTTTGGCAAAAACACTGCTTGTTACTTCAAACACAGATACAAATATATTATCGCTGATACGGGCATCCGTAGAATCGGCACTCACAGCATAATTGATATTATACAAGCCAATAGGTAATGCTGGTGCATAAAGTTTGGAAAGATCAATCAAAGAGTCCTGATAACCAGCAGGTAGTGTATTTATTTTATTGCTATCTGCAAAAAGAATGGCTCCGGTACTGTTGGTGATCCATGCTTTTAGTTTAACATTTTTCTGGTCGCTAAGGCCATTGTTGCTTACAAAAGCAAAGAATCCAAAAGTATCCGTTTTGATTTCTGATGCCGGAGTTGCATAGCTTGACGCTGGATAAAATCCACTGCTAAGTTTTAGATCGTGCTTAGGTGTTGGGTTTTCGCCATACACTGCTACATCATCTAAGTTCCACATGTAATCATAGTTGCCCGTCCATTCCCATTGTAAGTAGATAGTAGGCTTGTTGGCGGCTACCGAAGAAATATCTATAATGGCTATTTCTGGATTATTAGACCATCGAACAGATGTGGTTAGGCCAGAAAATATCTGAAAAGTAGTCCAGTTTAATTTATCTGTACTTACTTTTAAGATCGCTTTGTCGTCAGCGGCATAAGTATAAGCCCCCAATAAGTTCTCAAATTTAACGTAAACAACATTTTTTCCACTACAATTGATCGCACTAGTTGTGAGCTGGCTAATATGGTCTTTAGTGAGTTGTCCGAACTCATCTGAATCCACTGTGACAAACCCTGTTGACGCACTAGTAGATGCAAATGGTACTTGTCCGTTAGTACCATCATTCCATATTGGCGGACATCCGGGGGCCATATCGTCATCAGATGGATTGGCGCACCAAGTCCAAAGGGCATTTTGATTGGATTGGTCTGTAGTTGTCCAAGTCGCAGGTAATCCATTGGTGAAATTTTCGCTCCAAAATGGAACTGCAAGTTGAGCGTTAACGGCACTTGCGATGAAAAGAAAAAAGTAAATAATTTTATTCATGTTATAATAATAATTTTGAGGGGTAAAGGTAGTTATTCGGTGTTGGATGATTTTCATACTTTTGTAATAAAAATGTTATTTCACGTCATATCTTGATGATTGTGTGCCTAAAAATATCCATTTTGTGCTAAAGGATTGGAAGTTTAAAAAAGAAGTTAGAATATTACCCAAACTCGGCCTAATTTGCGCCCGAAAAATGATACATATGAGATTATACCTTACCATCTTCGCCATCTTAACTTTGGCCACAACAGTTTTTGCACAGCCTTCCAATGATAATTGCAGCAGCAGTATTGATATTGGGGTAGTACCTTATTGTTCAAATGCAGCACAATATACCAATGTTGATGCCACTGCAAGCACAATAGATCCTAATAATATACCATCTTGCTTTAATGGAGGAGGGGTTCAGCGGGATGTATGGTTTGTGTTTACTGTGCCAGCATCTGGCAATATTGTGGATTTTACCATTTCAGTTTTGGGTAACCAAGGTGGTAATGGTACTTTGAAAAACCCACAAGTGGCCATTTATAGGGGCGATTGTCCAGTTGAACTTGATTTGCTTACTTGTGCGGCGGCTGTAAATGGCACAAATACGATAGCAGTTGATGCAATAGGCTTAACCCCTGGTTTATCATACTACATACGTGTCAACGATTTTTCCGCTTCGGCATCCCCTAATTCGGGCACCTTCAAGCTATGCGTGGAGGAATACGTAGCAGAGTTTAACATGGGGCAAGTACCTGGGTCAGCAAGTTGTCAAGGCACTTTATATGATTCAGGAGGTGCAACTGGAGATTATCAAAATGCGGAAGCACTCAGTTTTACGATTTGTCCACAGGAATTTCACCAGTGTATTATCCTCAACGTGAGCTATAATACTGAGGATACGTACGATATTATTCGATTTATACAAGGTGACGATATCACCGACCCTGCAATAGTATCTGTTAGTGGTACTGGAACAAATTTAGAAGTGCAGGTGCCTACCAATTGCGCCACAATTGCCTTTACTTCAGATTTCTTTTCAGTAGATGAAGGTTTTACCTTGACTTGGGTTTGTTCCAGTAGTCCTTGTACTGCTGCTCCTATTACAACTTGTAGTGAACCCAGCGAGATACCATCATTACCATATACAGGCAACAATTTAAGTAATTGTTTTTCGGGCGATGCCATTGCATTTGACCCCTGTGGTAGTGATTATGTTACGGGTAACGACTATGTGTTTTCCTACACCTCATCGGGTAATGAATGCATAAAAGTGACAACTACTGGCTCTGGTGACCAATCGGGTTTAGGCGTGTACTCTGCTTGTCCAACAGAGCCAGGTGCTGAATGTATAGCGATCACCGATGCTGTGTTTTTCGGTGGAGGTGATCCAACCATCGATGCGGCGTTTTTAGAAAATCCGGGTACATATTATATTGTATTCGGTTCCATAGGCGACTGTACCCCTTTTTCCATTCAGGTGGACACGGTTACCTGTCCTATTATACTACCTGCAGCATCTACGTGTGATAAAGCATTGAATGTTGGCGGTTGTAGTACTGTTACACCCGAAATTATCGCATTAAATCCTGGCCAAGGTGATCCTGATTTTATTGTGGACGGGGTAAATAATGGCTGTTTTGTCGCCCCAGAGTTTAATTATACTTTTTTCTACTTTAAAGCAGGTGCAAACGGCAAATTTGGATTTACAGTGGAGGCAGCACTGCCTGAAGATTCAACAGATATTGATATTAGTGTTTGGGGGCCGATTGACTCCTTTGACGATATTTGTAATTTTACAGCCAATAACCAACCTGTGCGTTCCACCTGGACTGGAGGCGAAGTACAGACAGGACTTCAAGATGTACATCCCGGCACAGGAGATATTGTAACGGATGATTTTGACTGTGGCGACCCATCAACACCAAGTGCCGACGGCGATAACTTTGTAAGGCGTTTGGATGTGATTGAAGGCAAATATTATGTAGTATTAATGGATGATTATGGCGGTGCTATTCAAGATGGGGGTATTGCTATTGACTTTACAGGTACTACCGAGGGTGTACTTGTGCCTGAAGATGGATTACCTACTGCTGGCTCAGATACCACCATTTGCTTGGGGCAATCAGCCTCGCTTTTTGCTACTGGTGGTGAAGCATATTTTTGGCAGCCAACAAATGGACTCAGCTGTTCGCAATGTTCTAATCCTATTGCTTCACCCTCAGAATCTACCAAATATCAAGTACAAGTAGCCACTGCTTGTAATTCGGTGATATTGAACGTTGATGTAAAAATATTTGAGTTAGATCTAGGGCCTGATGTGACCGTGTGCTCGGGTGCTACTTTTGAACTTAATGAAAATGGTGCATCCAATGCCTCTTATGTGTGGAGTGGACAATCGTTAAGTTGTAATAATTGCCCAAGCCCTACGGTAGGCCCGTTAAACCCCGGTACATATACCTATGTGGCTTCGCTTTTAACAACTTTTTGTTTATTTAAAGATACATTAGTTGTTACGGTATTACCAGCTCCTCAACCACAGTACATAATTTCGGACGACCAAACGATTTGCAAAGGAGAAACGATCCAACTGGGCGGTGTTGCACAACCGGGAACTTCTTATTCTTGGAGTACTAAGCCACCTGGGTTTGGATCTATACTTGCTAATCCCTCTGTAACACCTACGGTAAATACCACTTACTATTTAACAGCGAATAATGGTTCTTGTCCGGTTTCGGCATTAGATAGTGTTGTTGTTATTGTAAATGAGATTCCTTTAGTTGCAGTTACAAATGATACCGCGATTTGCGTTGGCCAGCCAGTAAAACTTTCCACTACTATACAACAACAAGGAGCAACTTACGCCTGGATGGCCAATATAGGTACAATTGGACAGCCTAATGCAGTAAATCCCGTAGAATCACCCAATACAACAACTACTTATAGCCTAACTGCATCTTTAGGAGGGTGTACCATTGTAAGAACTGTAGATGTAACCGTTGTGCCACTTGTTTTACAGTTAAATGTACCCGATACCATCAGTATTTGTCAGGGTAAATCCATCAATATTCAAGCGAGTGTAAGCCCTAGTGGTAATCCAGTTTCTTGGTCGCCGCTCTCTGGGCTAACGATTGCCCCCGGTAATTTGAGTGCGATTGCCAAGCCAGTGGAAACGATTACGTACAGTATAAAATCGTCCCTTGGTGGTTGTAATCGCGAAGCATTAGTATATGTAACAGTCGATAGTATTCCAAAAGATCTTGATATTATGCCCTCAGATACAACGGTTTGTCAGGGCCAACAAGTATTGCTGGTTTCCCCTATTTACGAACCAGGTGAATACGCATATATGGAATTTGAATGGACACCTGCGATAGGGCAATTAACCCCCGATAGTCTTTATAATATGGTCATTTCGGCAAATGAAACGACCATTTATCGTCGCATTACTAAAAATGGAGGGTGTGTTGATACTGCTTTTGCAGCGATCAATGTCATTATTCCTCCTCAAATTATGATTGTCCCCAAGGATACGTCCATCTGCCCTAATAACCCTGTTCAATTAACAGTAATTTATCCAACAGGGGTTACGGATATTGTTTGGACTCCGTCTATGGGGTTAAGTTGTACCGATTGTGACAACCCAATTGCCACAGTAAACAGTAATACCGTATTTACAGCGCAAGGTACATTTCAGGATTGCCCGGTTTCGTCATCGGCAAGTATTAGTATAAAGCCGCCACCGTCCGTCGTTTTCCCTTCTGATGTAGTACTATGCAAAGGGGAATCCGTAACACTCAATAGTAATGCTGAGCCATTTACTACTTATACTTGGACTTCTACAGATCCTGCTTTCCAAGGTAGTAATTTAGCATCGCCCACAGTAACTCCATTATTACCCACCGTTACGTATAGTGTCACTGCGACTAATGGTTGCCCTTACACAGGTTCAGTTACCATTTCGGTATTGGATGCTACATTAAATGTTTCAAAGGACACTGCAGTTTGCCGTAACGAACCAGTTTTGTTTACCGCAAGTGGTTCATTGCCAGGTACTTACTCTTGGAGTTCAGGACAAAGCACACAAGCGTTTACTGAAAACATTGCTGCAACTAATAATTATATAGTGACCTATACTTATGGTGATGGGTGTACTAAAGCCGATAATGTATTGGTTACCGTAAATGGCGAAAGTGTGCCGCTAGACTTGCCTGATCCCACTCAAATTTGTCCAGGTGATGGCATTACACTCAATAATGAGTCGGTACCGCTTGGCGCGACTTATGTTTGGACGGCTTCTCCGCCTGATCCCACATTAGGCAATTCTGCGGGCAACCCTACTGTTTCTCCTACAACAACCACTACATATACGGTGGTCGCTACTTTAGGTATATGCGTATCTACGAGAACAGTAACAATAGGCGTTGCCGAAGGCACTTTGAATCCAACACAGGACACTATAATATGTAGCGGTGACATGATTACTTTAAATGCTAATGCTTCGCCCGGTACGCTACTTTGGTCCACGGGTGCTACTACGTCTTCGATTTTGGTAAGCCCTACAAATACCACTACGTATAATGTGGCATTGACTTATGGCAATAATTGCGTTTTAACAGAATCAGTGAAGGTAACGGTTATACCCTCTTTTGAACTGAATATTGTATCTGATCCCTCCAATGACACTTTGAATTTGGGTCAAACACTAGAATTAGCCGCAAGTATTACGCCTGGAGGCAATATCCAGCAATATACTTTCGAGTGGCTGCAAAACGGGACTGAAAATATTGGAACAAAACAATTGATCACCACTACCATTTCTACGGATGATAATACCATTCGATACGTATTGGTGGCTACTTCTCCGGGAGGTTGTGTGCGCGAAGCATCTGTTTTATTTACGGTGATTCAGCCGGTAGTGGCTGTTCCCAATGCCTTTACACCGGGCAATGACACGCTTAATAATACGCTTAAATTGATATTTATTGAAGGCGGCGGTATCGTCGAAAATATGCAAATATATAATAGGTGGGGACAAAAAATATTTACTTCCTCCGAGGCCATAAAGGAATGGGATGGAACTGTAGGCGGAAAACCTGCACCAATGGACACCTATATTTATAAAATCAGTTGGCGGAGGCTGGATGGTGAATTACAAGCACCACTCACGGGCGAAGTCACCTTAATACGTTAGGTATCTATTAAAACAACAAAGGCCGACAGTACTCCATGACGAGTCTGTCGGCCTTGTCCATACTTTAAAATATGGTCGGGAAACCATTGTAATGGATTAAAACAATGGCGTAAAGGTAATGTAATTATATATGTACCACCAACTCCGTGTCCATAATTATTTCCTGATAATTATTTTCGTATCGAACGGATTCGTCCTCCAATAGACTAATCATCAGTTTTGCGGCCTTTTCACCCATTAAATAAGCATATTGCTCCAAAGATGCCGCTGGCGGATGATCCAGATAATCGGTAATGGGCAAATTGGCGAAACTCACAAAAAACACATCCTCGTTGGGTTTTATGCCGTTTTTTTTGCACCATTGCATCGCATTGAGTGCCACATAATCGTTAAATGCCAAAATCGCTTCCGGCTTTTCATCGGTGTTGAACCATATATCGGTCATAATCCGATCAATATTTTCCCTGCTAAAATCGGTATATCTAATAAATCCTGGAGTAGGTTTAAAATTAAATACTTTGAGCGCTGAAAGATAACCCCTCAGCCGTTCTTGCGAAATACCTAAGGTTTTAGGGCCGTTAAGCAACGCAATATTTTTAATATTCTTTTTAGACAGGTACTCCATCGCCTTTAGTACGCCATCTTCTACATTGGATCGGACGCAATGGGTAGGGAAATTTGTGGGTATTCGGTCGAAAAAAACGAGCGGCACACCAAACTCCTGTAGTTCCCTAAAATGTTGATAATCTGTTGTTTCTGCCGAGATACTTGCAATCACGCCATTTACCCGATTGTTGAGGAAATAATTGGTGGCTTTGGCCTCCCGTTCCATTTTATCACGGCTTTGCGTAATAAAAATATTGTAGCCTTTGCCTTCAAAAGCATCTTCAATACCATTTAACGCCAACGAAAAAAACTCTTCCCTTAATTGTGGCAATACAATTCCAATAGACAAAGCGTCCTGCTTGCGCAATGATTTTGCCGCCGGATTGGGTATATAATGGAGTGCTTTTGCCATCTCATTTACCCGCATTCTAGTGCGCAAACCAATCCTAGGGTCATTGCTCAATGCCCTCGAAACGGTAGAAATAGCTACATTTAATGCCGCCGCTATCTCCTTAATCGTTGACTGGTGCTTACTCATTTTGTTTAAGTTGTTGAACCGCGTTATATCGTAGTGCAAATATCAAAATAAAAATTGCGCAAACGATTTAATACGGCAAAAATCTATAAAATTATTCTTTTTTAGCCTAAATGACGGATACAAACCAGTGAGTGTTAACCTTAAATTTCTTTTTCTGATATAGATTGAAATACCTTTCGACACCAACCTTTAAATTTTTTTATTTTGTTGAACAAACGAGTTACCAACAAATCGTCTGTTTTAAACTTTTAACTATTTCACTAACACTTAACGTATGAAGAAGAATCTAAACATTCTAACAAACCGTTTACTTTTGATTGTTGTCCTATTGCTGGCGGGTTCGGCAACTATGACAACTACTTTTGCAGCCGGTCCTGTTACATCACCCGAAGCATTTGCGATGCGCGTTACTGGCAAAGTAACCGACGACAGTGGCGAAGGGCTACCAGGTGTCACCGTTACTGTAAAAGGAACGACTACCGCTACGGTTACGGACATCAATGGTAACTATGGAGTAGAAGCACCAGCAGGTGCTACACTTGTATTTACCTACACTGGTTTTTCAACCCAGGAAATTAACATTGGCAATAGTGCTAAAGTAGATGTGTTGTTGAAATCTAATGACAACCTGCTTTCCGATGTAGTTGTAATTGGTTATGGCCAAGTAAAAAAATCGGATCTTACGGCATCTGTTGCAACGATCAAAGGAGAAGACATTAAGGCTTTCCCTGTTACTTCGGTTGACCAAGCCATTTCGGGTCGTGCTGCAGGTGTGAATATCACCCAAGCATCTGGTGCTCCAGGTGGTGGTGTAACCGTTCGCGTACGTGGCCCTAACTCTATTAATGCAGGTTCTGAGCCGTTATACGTTATTGATGGTTTCCCCGTTTACTCCAACAACGATGCCTTTTCTGTAGGTGGTAATCGGGTAGCAAGCAATGCGCTTTCTACCATTAATCCTAACGATATCGAATCTGTTGAGGTATTGAAAGATGCCTCTGGTACGGCTATTTATGGATCTCGCGGTTCAAACGGTGTAGTTTTGATCACTACTAAGCGTGGAAAATCAGGACAGACAAAAATCGATTATGATGGTTCTTATGGTACTCAAAACGTAGCAAGAACGATCGAAATGATGAATGCTACTGAGTATGCCGAATATCAGAATGCCCGTGCGCGCTCTCGTAATCAATCAGAACCGTATGCTAATCCTTCTTCTTTTGGTGAAGGTACGGACTGGTTGAAAGAAACAACACGCTCTGGCTCTATTATGAACCATAATTTGAGTTTCTCTGGTGGTAATGACAAACTAACCTTTGTATTTGCGCCTGGTTATTTCAAAAACGAAGGTATTCTTCAAAATACTGATTTCGAACGCTACAGTTTGCGTGCAAATATCGAAGCAAAGTTCTTTAATGATCGTGTTCGTGTAGGTACTAACGCAGTATTAGCGCGCACCGCTACAAACTCGGTACCCACTGACCGTGGTGGTCCAGGTGGTGCCATCATCACTATTCTTGGCCAAAGCCCAATTGGACCAGTAAGAGGTGCTGATGGCAAATACGATCTACAATCTTATGATGGTCGTTTTTTAACGAATCCCGTAGCGGAGGTAAATGAAGTGATTGACCGCGACAAAGGAACACGTTACTTGACCAATAACTATGTTAATTTTGAATTGATGAAGGGGCTTAATTTCCGCACTTCACTCGGTTTAGATCTTTACAGTGCTAACCGCGAAACTTGGTATAGCCGCCAAACACGTTTGGGTCGTGAACGTAACCGCTCTTACGAAATCCAACAACGTAATGTAATCAACTATATCAACGAAAATATATTGAGCTACTCCAAATCATTTGGAACAAGCAATTTGGACGCTGTAGTTGGTTATACTTATCAGACCGATAATAATCGCCAGTTTGGTATAACTACCAATGATTTCACAACAGATGATTTGGAAACAAATCGTTTAGATGGCGGTGTAAAACCACAAGTGCCATTTTCAAGACGTAATGATTGGGCACTTCGCTCTTTCTTGGGTCGTGTAAATTATTCTTTGATGGACAAATACCTTGTTACGGTTTCTTTCCGTCGTGATGGTTCTTCCAAATTTGGCCCTCAAAATAAATATGCGGATTTCCCATCTCTTGCTTTGGGCTGGCGCATAAAAGAGGAGTCTTTTTTGAAAAATGTTGAGGCTATTTCCGACTTAAAATTGCGGTTTTCTGTGGGCTTAACTGGTAATTCTGAGATCGATATTTATCAATCTTCCTCTGAATTGGCTGGCGGTCAAAATTATTTGGTTGGAGATGTGGTTGTTCCTGGTTCGGCAATTACACGTGTAGGTAATCCTGCTCTTAAATGGGAAAGAACACAAATGCTCAATTTAGGTGTTGATTTAGGTATTTTGAAAGGTCGCGTAAACTTTACTGCTGATATCTTCAAAAACCGTACAAAAGATTTGTTACTTAACGTAGTTACACCATTTTCAACTGGTTACCGTTCTGCACTACAAAATTCTGGAGAATTGGAGAACAAAGGTCTTGAATTATCTGTCAATGCACTTGCTGTTCAAAGACGCGATTTACGCTTAAATATCGGCGGAAATGTGTCTTTGTTAAGGAATAAAATTGTATCTTTAGGAGGTACTGCACCATTCTATTCTTATACTGTATCGCACTTAGGCCCAGAAGGTTCGTATGTTGCAGAAGGTTTACCGATTGGCGGATGGTATGGTTTTGATGCTATTGGTATTTGGCAAACTGCTGAAGAGATTGCAGCAAATCCACATTTGGATGGTATTGACAAGCCGGGATATGTTCGCTACCGCGATGTAAATGGTGATGGTAAAATTGATAATGGCGACCGTACTTCTCTTGGAAATGCGACACCTAAAATAACTTGGGGCTTTAATACAGGTCTTAATTACAAAGGTTTTGATTTTAATATTTTCTTCCGTGGCTCACATGGACAAAAAATACGTAATCTCCAAGCATCAGAACATTCAGATGGTGTAGGTAATTATAATCAATTTAAAGTAGTTGCTACAGATTCTTGGTCTCCAAGTAATACGAGCGGTACGCGTCCAATCGTTGATGCAACACGTGAGTTCCCTTCTTTCTTCCGTCGTTCTAATTTCTTTATAGAAGATGGTAGTTTCGTACGTTTGCAAAATTTATCATTGGGTTATACGCTACCTGCAATTAAACATATTCGTAGTTTGCGTGTTTACGTGAGTGGTCAAAATCTTGCGCTATGGACTAAATACTCAGGTTTCGATCCAGAAGTGAGCAACGGCGGCCAATCGGCACTTAATCGTGGCGATGACTATGACGCTTACCCACGTGCTCGTACATTCAATTTGGGTGTACAATTGGGTCTTTAATAACAAACACTAATCACAATTACAAAAGCACTTTTTAAAAATGAAAAAGATGTTTAAAAGTTCTCTACTTATCGCTGCGGCTGTCATGCTTTCGCTTACAGAATGTAAAAATCTGACTGAAAGCCCGGATTACTCCAGCCCAGACACATTCTTCGCTAATGACAGCGACCTAAAAGCAGGTGTCAATGGCGCATACCGACCACTCAACTACGAATGGTTTAACTCTTATTACAATCGTTGCGTAATTGATTGCGCGCTTGGTATTCAAACTGGCTATGAAAAAGGACCTCAATACTACAAACGCGGTCAATATGTAGCAACAGATGAGTATATCTTAGCTTTTTGGGCACAAATTTATGACGGTATCAACCGTGTAAACGTAATTTTGGATGCACTAGACACCAAAGGTGCTAATTTTACAGCAGATGTAGCAAAACAGTCTTCTGGTGAAATGCACTTTTTGCGCGCTATGTACATGTATCAAGTTTTTGGAGTATTCGAGAATATTCCAGTGCCGATTCGCCCAACGAAAGAATTGGGTGTTTATGAATCCAATGCAGGTGGTAAAGACAAAGCAATTGCTCAAATGATTGCCGACCTTTCAGCAGCAGAAAATGAATTACCTGCTACGGGTACGGATGGTCGCCCAACAAAATGGGCTGCTAAAACCCTTCTTGCAAAAGTACTTTTGGAAAAAGGCGATAATGCAGCAGCAAAAGCAAAAGCAGAAGAAGTAGTGAACACAAGTGGTCTAACGCTTTTTGCTGATTTTGCTAATACTGTGGATATTACACACGAAAATCAAAACGAACGTTTGTTCGAGATTCAATGTAATTTTGATATTTCTCCTTGGGTAAATTACAATAATATGCACGCCCACTTTACACCAACTGACTGGGATGGTGGCGATCCAAATACCCTTAGCGTAGGTGATGGTGTTACCGCAGCAGGCTGGGGCGATGCTTGGATTGTAGGCGATATCAATTGGAGAAAAGATATGTTTGCTGACGCAAATGACAAGCGTATCCCTGTTACATTTATGAGCCGCTATCGCTCTAAAAACGCAGGTGGTGAAGTGGTAGAATGGGATCCAAATGCGGCATCTTCATTTATTGCTCCAGGTAGCGCGGATCGTAAGTTCAACAACGTTATTTTCCAAAAAGTAATCGAGTACAATATCGGCGGTTGGCAATATACTAAGAAAAACTTTGTATTACTTCGTTTGGCGGATGCTTATCTTGCACATGCAGAGGCTTGCGCTAATTTGAATGACGCTGCTGGTTTAACTACTTTGAATGCCATTCGCTCTCGCGCAGGTATTACGCCTGTCAATTCATTGACAAAAGATGCCGTTTTTGAAGAGTGGATGCGCGAATTTGCTGGCGATGGTTGGGCTTTCCCATTGTGCCGTCGTTTTGGCAAAACTGCTGAAATTATCCAAAAATACGCTGGCCGTCAAGTGGATGGTACTAAATACCGCGTAATGCCTATTCCTCAGGCTGAAATCCTGTCGAACGCTACAATTACGCAAAACACAGGCTGGTAATTTCCTCTGAAGTAGTTAGAACGATAAAACATAACTTATCACTTTTGGCTGATTCCTTATTGTTTTATCGTTCCGTGGTCGAATAGCAGGCATTTAACTTTTTAAACCATTTATTGCTCTTTTAATTTTTTTTGCTGCATGTTCAACCGCTCTACTACTCATAAAAAGACTACTACAATAGATTATTTTAATACAAATTATTACTCCGTGATATGGGGAGGAGGCAGACTCCTTCCCATATTTTTTTTACTGTTTTTTTCTTGCCAAAAAAAAGAAACAAAATTATTTACCGAAAAACCGGCGAATACCTGTGGCATCCAATTTGTAAATAGCATCAAAGAAGACGAAAAACATAATATGATCGACTACTCCTATGTTTATAACGGGGGTGGGGTAGGAGCGGCTAATTTGGATCAAGACAGTTTGCCCGATTTAATTTTTACAGGCAACCAAGTGCCTTGCGCCGTTTATCGAAACCTCGGCGGTTTAAAATTTGAAGATATTACCGCACAATCGGGTATTCAAACCACCGGATGGTGTACTGGGGTTACTTTCGCCGATATTAATGTGGATGGCCTACTCGATATTTATATTTGTCGTTCTGGTAATTTTCCACCTGAACAACGCACCAATCTTTGTTATATCAACCAAGGCAACCTTCACTTCAAGGAACAAGCAGCCGAACTTGGCCTCGCTGATAATGGC
Organism: Chitinophagales bacterium; assembly: GCA_013297575.1. GTDB lineage: Bacteria > Bacteroidota > Bacteroidia > Chitinophagales > Saprospiraceae > M3007. Next base: position 16,103 of record JAAFHO010000004.1, on the reverse strand, counting down.
TGGAGTACCCAAGCCGCGTTTTTCGATTACGACCGCGATGGCGATCTAGACTGTTACGTAATGAACGCTACCAACAATGATCGTTATCCCAATCGAATCAAAAATGATCGAAAACTGGACGGATCAGATCCTGCTTCCGATCATTTGTATAAAAACGATAACGGTCATTTTTCAGATGTATCCAAAACATCAGGTATTGGCGACGATGCCTGGGGGCTTGGATTGGGCATTGGTGATTTTAATAATGATCTTTGGCCCGATATTTATGTAGGCAACGATTTTCTCGGCAATGACCTGGTGTATATCAATCAAAAAGACGGCACTTTTACCAATGCCGCCACTTCATTACTCGGACATACGAGTCACTTTTCTATGGGTTGCGATATCGCCGATTTTAATGACGATGGGTTAATGGACGTATTTGTGGCAGATATGATGCCCAGCACAAACCTCCAGCGCAAAAAAATGACGGGAGTGCTCTCTGCTCAAGCCTTCGGAATGATGATCGGGGCTGGTTATCAGCCACAGTACATGCGCAATGTATTGCAAATGAATACCTTACAAGGGTTTTCTGAAATTGGGCAAATGGCAGGCGTAAATGCCACCGACTGGACATGGTCGCCACTGTTTGCCGATTTTGATTTGGATGGACAGCAAGATTTATCTATGACAACGGGTTATCTCCACGATATTATCGACATGGATTTTATTTTGCAAAACAACGAACTTGGTAAAAAAAGTACCAATCTCAAAGAAGTAGATAAAATCATCAAAGACCGCGCTGCCAAGCAGAAAGGCTATGCTTCGCCTATTCGTTTTTTCAAAAATAAAAGCGATCTTCAATTTGTGGATGTTACCTCGGATTGGAGCGGTGCTACCCCAGGCTACCATAATGGTTCTACGGTCACGGATTTGGATGGTGACGGCGATTTGGATTTGGTATCCAATAACTTAAACGCTTTACCCAGTTTATTTGTGAATAATACGATCCAAAAGGATAGTAAAGCGCAAAAACAACCAAATTGGCTTAAAATTACATCAAACTCAACGTTTTTTAATGGCGCACGAGTAGAAATCAAAATAAATAACAGCGTACAATACCGCCAAGTGGCCTTTACACATGGCTATCAAAGCGCGGGAGATGGCTTGCTTTATTTTGGAATAGCCGAAGCACAACAGGTAGATACGATCAAAGTATTTTGGCTCGATGGTACGATAGACGTATTTACCCATATTCCTGCTAATCAAACTTTTACGGTTAAAAAAAGTGGAACACTACCACCAATAACCGTTTTATCACCATTTATTCAGACAAATGATGCGAATAAGGCCTTTGTCCAAACCAATTGGAAACACCTAGAAACACCTTATAATGATTTTGATATAGAGCCATTATTGCCGCACCAGTTTTCAAGGGAAGGGCCGGGCATTGCTACTGGCGATATTAATGCCGATGGATTGGAAGATTTTTTTGTAACGGGCGCGACAGCACAACAGGGTTGTTTTTTTATCCAAAAAACGGATGGTTCTTACGTTGAAAAATTACTCAACGAGCCATTGCCCAAAATGGAAGAGGACGTAGCCACAGCACTAGCAGATGTTGACGGTGACAAAGATCTGGACTTAATTCTCGTGAGTGGCGGTATCGAGTTGGAACCCAATGGCACCAAATACAGTCCGAGGTTATTGCTCAATAATGGGAAAGGCGATTTTGAACCAACACTTGGTCGGTTACCTATTTCCAATCAGCCGGGTAGTTGTATCGCCATTGCAGATTACGATATTGATGGCGATCTTGATCTTTTGATCGGCGGAAGGCGTACTTGCCTAAAATATGGTATTGCTGGCAATAGCATGTTGCTGCAAAACGATGGGCACGGCCAATTTAAAGACGTTTCGGAGTCCATCGCACCCGGTCTGAAAAACGCTGGTATGGTAACCGACGCCTGCTGGGAAGACTGGAATAAAGACGGTCAATTGGATTTTTTAGTCGCTGGGGAATGGATGCCTTTAAAGGTTTTTATCCAAAACAAAGGTAATTTTACGATGAATGAAATACCAAATTCTGCTGGTTTTTGGTATTGCGTCCAATCTGCCGATATAGATAACGACGGTGATATGGATTTTGTAGCGGGAAATATGGGCAAGAACAATAAATATGGCATTAGTGAACAAACCCCATTAACTGTCTATGCTAAAGATTTTGACGGTAACGGGTATATGGATCCAATTATTGGATATTATCTTCAAAATCAATTGGTTACAGTACACGGAAGGGATGAATTGATGCGACAATTACCAAAACTAAGGAAAGTATTTAGCACTTACGGTGATTATGCCAAAGCAACGCTAAACGAAGTGTTTAGCGAAAAGGAAATGGCTACTGCCACACAAGTCCATGCGAGTACAAACTTGAGCACAACATTTATAAACGATGGATCGGGGCATTTTTCAATGATTCCATTGCCCAATATGGCCCAAATAGCACCTATGCGTGATATTGGCTTAGCCGACTTGAACGCCGATGGAAAACTGGATATAATAGCCGTTGGTAATGACTTTACGTGGGAACCTGGCAGTGGACGAATGGATGCTTCAAAAGGATGGATATTTTTTGGTACAAGTAACGGTTCATTTGTACCTTTGCCTAAATCCAATGCTGCTTTTCATGTTATTGGAGATGCACGGCGATTATTTGCCCTTAAAAATAAAAAAAGGCAATGGGTAATCGCTAGAAATAATGAAAAAATATTAATTTATAACTTCTGACAAAGTCCGTAAAAATATTGTGAGCATAAAAATGTATTATATGCTCACAATATTTTTACCGACAATAGAACAAAAAAACGCATTTTGAATATGTTTCCGCAAACAGTTATTGAGCAATTTAAAGCGGTATTTGGCGAGGAGCAAGAAATTGTGGTACGCGCTCCAGGACGGATCAACTTAATCGGTGAACATACTGATTACAATGGTGGCTATGTATTGCCGGCGGCCATTGATAAGGCGATATGGTTTGCTGCGAGCAAGCGGACTGATGACCGATTTGTCATTCACTCACTAGATCTTAACGATAGTTTTGACTCCAATCACGGGGAAATTAGACAACAATCACAGCAAAGTTGGGTGAATTATTTACTTGGTGTGATTAGCGAAGCACGTAAAGATGGATTTAAAGTAGGCGGTTTAAATATCGTTTTTGGTGGCGACGTGCCGCTGGGAGCAGGACTTTCCTCTTCCGCAGCCTTGGAATGTGGCATGGGGCATATCGTCAATGAGTTGTTTGGAATCGGCATGGACAAAATGGACATTGTAAAACTCGCCCAACGCGCAGAAAACAAATTTGTCGGTATGCAATGTGGCATTATGGATATGTTTGCTTCGGTGATGGGGCGGTGCGAAAATGTCGTTAGATTGGATTGCAGAAGCTTGGAATACGAGTATTTTCCATTCAAATCCTCCGAATATACCCTAATTCTGTGTAATTCGGGCGTTAAGCACGCCTTAGTGGACTCCGAATACAATACACGCCGCCGCGAATGCGAAACGGGTGTTGCTCAGATTAAAAGGTCGCATCCCGATATTAAAAGCCTTAGAGACATTACTCAAAGTATGCTGGAGGAGGAAAAAAGCAACCTGCCGGAAGTAGTTTACAGACGTTGTAACTATGTAATCGGAGAAATTAAAAGGGTTGAGGATGCCTGCAAAGCATTGATTAATAATGATTTAGAACAATTTGGCTCGTTGATGTACCAAACACATGACGGTTTGCAATACGATTATGAAGTCAGTTGCACAGAACTAGATTTTCTAGTAGACGCGACAAAGCAGTTCAAATTGGCCTCAAATCAAAAAGATGCTGTATTGGGCGCTCGTATGATGGGTGGCGGATTTGGAGGCTGCTCTATCAATTTAGTCAAAAAGTCGGCCTTAAAATCTTTTTTGTCCTTTATGCAAACCGCCTTTCTGGCAGAATATGACCGCGAATTACCTTGCCACGAAGTAGCACTTACCGATGGTGTGGCCACGATTGCTTAACCCAAAGAACAATAAAAAAATAATTTATGCTCAACGATACACCACACAGACGATGGAATCCACTGACCGAATCTTGGGTTTTGGTCAGTCCACATCGCTCAAAACGCCCATGGCAAGGTCAGGTAGAGGCCGTGGCTCCGGATCAACGACCCGCGCATGACCCCAATTGTTACCTCTGCTCGGGTAATGTGCGCGCCAATGGAGAAAAAACACCCGATTATAAAGATGTATTTGTGTTTACCAATGATTTCGCGGCCATTTTACCCGAAAAAAGTAAGGAAAAACAAATATCAACGGCTTTGTTTTATGCTAAAGCCGAACGCGGTATTTGCAAAGTAATTTGTTTTTCGCCGAGGCACGATCTTACCATACCACAAATGGACACTGCGGCGATTCGTAAAGTAGTTGATGCTTGGTGCGCGGAATACGAGGAATTGGGCGCAAAACCTTTTATCAATTATGTCCAAATTTTTGAAAACAAAGGTGCCGTTATGGGCTGCTCCAATCCACATCCGCACGGTCAAATTTGGGCACAAGAACACGTACCCGATGAACCCGCCAAAAAACAAATTGGGCAACTAAAGTACTTTAAAAAACACGGCACTACACTACTGTCGGATTATTTGGCGGAGGAGTTGAAACAGAAAGAACGCATTGTATTAGAACAGGAACATTTCGTCGCTTTAGTGCCTTTTTGGGCAATTTGGCCTTTCGAAACCATGATTATTCCACGTAGGGCTATGGCGTGTATTACCCAAATGACGGAAGAAGAACGCACCGGATTGGCACAAATGTACCAGTCCCTGACCCAGTGCTACGATAACTTATTCGATGTATCATTTCCATATTCCGCTGGTATCCACCAAGCACCAACCGATGGTAAACCGCACGAAGAATGGCATTTTCATAAAGTTTTTTATCCGCCATTGCTGCGCTCTGCATCCGTAAAAAAGTTTATGGTAGGTTACGAAATGCTGGCCAATCCACAACGCGATATTACACCCGAAAAAGCCGCTGAAATACTAAGATTAGCAATTCATTCTAAATAATACCCCTGCATTTTTTATGCGTATCTATCTCTTTATCATTAGTTTATGCTTTTTGTCCACCGCGGCAAAGGCGCAATTTGTGATAACGGTTGATACGGTGACCATTTGTACAGGAAGTTCGTACAAGGGCATTGTTTTTGGGAAAGATTCGTTGCTGGTTATCGATACCATTGGGGTTTTTCCTAAGGATACATTGCTCGCTACTCAAGTGCACACGTTACCCGTTTATTTAAAGATAACAGATACAATCATTGTACGCGGTTCTTATTTTATGGGTAACCAAATTTTAGCCAATACTTCTGTCAATGAATTTGGACAAACCTATCTTGGATGTGATTCTAATACAACTTGGGTCATTTATTTCAAGAAAGAGGGAGAGCCGCCACCAAATTTGAGCGCACTTCAATGGAAATGTAGTATTGCGCCTAATCCGGTTTATCATCGACCATTGAAGGTAACACTTCAGGCGCAGTCCTTGGATCAGGCCAAAGAGCAGACCATTTACATGCAAATTTTTGACGACTTATCCAGAGTATATCCAGTTGATTATAAACGCTTTGTAAAAGATTGGACGCAAAATAACCAAAACCAATTTGAAACCGAAATCAATACAGATCATTTAACAGCAGGCTGGTACACCTTGGAGATTATCCTTAATCAAAAGGTATTCGCACTGCGTTTTTTGGTGTTCAACTAATACTTATAAAAAACATTAAATTAATGTATAAATCATTACCCATCCTCGTTTTTTTATTTTTTTGCCATTTTGTATCCACATCGCAAATCAATTTCACCTTTAAAGAATGGGAAGATCCCACTGTAGTTGAATTGGGCAAAGAACCGCCTCACGCTACTTTTATGTCTTATTCCAATGCAGATGAAGTAGTGGCAGACGACCCAAACCGTTCGAGTTATCAAAAAAGCCTCAATGGTACATGGAAATTCAATTATGTAAACACCCCAGAAGAGCGGCCAACAACGGCTCACTTGGACAATTACGATGATTTTACATGGAAAGACATCAAAGTACCCGGTAACTGGGAACTTCAAGGGTTTGGCATTCCAATTTATACCAATTTTTTATTGCCATTTACCCCAAACCCTCCGTTTATCAATCATTCGTATGCGCCAGTGGGTACTTACCGGACTAGTTTTTCTGTACCGTCTAATTGGAAAAACAAAGATGTCATCCTGTCTTTTGGTAGCATTAATGGTTGTGCGTATATTTGGGTAAATGGCAAAGCAGTAGGCTTATCCAAAGTTGCCAAAACGGCTGCTGAATTTAATATTACGCCTTATTTGCGCCGTGGCGACAACAAACTCTGTGTCCAAGTATACCGCTGGCACGATGGTTCGTACTTGGAAGACCAAGACATGTGGCGTATTAGTGGATTGGAGCGCGATGTAACGCTTTTTGCAAGAAACCAAACGAGTGTCGCCGATTTTTGGGTAAAATGTGGCCTGGATAGCCGTTATAATGACGGAACCATAACAGGTACAGTTGATCTTCGCCAAACCGCAGCATTAACGCGCTATAGTGTAGAATTAGCTATTTTAGACAAAAACAAAACACAGGTTTTTTCTCAACAACAGCGCGTGAGTTCGGAGCGACCAACGCCAAAAACACAAGTGAGTTTTAGCGGTACGGTAAAATCGCCTTTGAAATGGAGTGCTGAAAACCCTAACTTATATACAGCAGTCATTACCATTAAAGATGAAAAAGGAGCGGTTGTGGAATGCGTAGGTTCTAAAGTAGGTTTTAGGCGTGTTGAAATAATAGGTACTCGATTCTTAATCAATGGCCAACGCGCCTTGGTGAAAGGCGTAAATCGCCACGAGCACGAAAAAATAACCGGAAGTCGTGCACTGTCGTTGGAAGGTATGATAGAAGACATCAAATTGATGAAGCAATTCAATGTCAATACTTGCCGTTCTTCGCATTACCCGAACGATCCGCGCTGGATGAAACTGTGCGATGAATACGGCTTGTACGTCGTGGACGAAACCAATTTGGAAAGCCACGGTATGGGTGCAGAATTTCAGTTTTTCCGCGATGTAAATATCCAGGTTTCTATGCCTTGGGCACCAGTAAAAAACCAATCGACCAATACCGGAAAAGGCGAAATACAGGTAAATCATCCAGCCTATAACCCGATGTGGAAGGCGGCACACCACGACCGCCAAAAGCGATGCGTTGAACGCGATAAAAACCATGCATGTGTAGTGGCTTGGTCATTGGGTAATGAGTGCGGCAATGGTCCCGTTTTTTATGAAATGTACGATTGGTGCAAAAAACGCGACGATTCCCGCCCCGTCATGTCGGAGCAAGCAGGTGTGCAATCCAATACAGACATTATCACGCCGATGTACCCATTGGTACCTGATATGGAAAAATGCGCTAAAGACCCTAGTCAAAGGCACGTACCTACTTCATTTTCAAGCCCTTACGCCGGACAAGAAAACACAAAACCTCGTCCTGTTATCTTGTGCGAATACGCGCATGCAATGGGTAACTCTGTCGGTAATTTCAAAAAATATTGGGATGTTATTCGTTCTTCGGATAACCTTCAAGGCGGTTGTATTTGGGACTGGGTAGATCAAGGTATCGAAACAAAAACACCCGATGGCCGCTCGTATTTTGCTTATGGCGGAGACTTAGGCGCACAAGACCGCTTTACTGATTATAATTTTGTGTGTAATGGACTTGTTGCATCCGATCGAACACCGCATCCGGGCTTGTACGAAGTGAAAAAAGTGTATCAAAATATCCTTTTTGAAGATGATGGCTGGGCTGGTGGTAAAATAAAAATAAAAAATGAGTTCAATTTCACCAATCTAAAAGAGTATGATTTCAGGTACGAAGTGCTACTCAATGGAGAAATCAGTAAAGAAGGTACTTTTGCAGTAGATCTGGAGCCAGGGCAAACCAAATCAATTCAATTGGAAATTCCTGCTTTCAAATTAGCCCCCGGAACCGAGGTTGCTCTTAATGTATATGCGCACCAAAGGAACGCGACCGCCGCTATTCCGGCTGGCCACGAAATTGCAAAAGAACAATTTACGGGTACTGGCAACTTTTTTGCCCAAGAAAACCGCGATAATGGTGGTGATTTAACCACCAAACGATTGGGAGATATGCTCCAATTTGCTTCTGGCGATATATCTGGTATGTTCGATATGAAAAGTGGCCGCTTGATGATGTACGCTCTTAAAGGCAATAATATTTTGCGCCAATACGATTACGATTACGCTTTATTTCCCGAGCCTTATTTCTGGCGCGCTCCGACAGACAATGATTTTGGCGCAGATTTTAATAATTATGCACGACCATGGACAAGTGCGCACAAATCTCGCCAACTCAAGGGTGTTACAGTTGGCGATAAAACGGATAAAGGCGTACGTATCTCCGTCAAGTATTTTTTGCCAGAAGTAAACGCTGATTATGTTTTGGAATACACTATCCAAAATGATGCCTCCTTAAAAATAAATGCCTCCATAAATATTGCTGCCGACTCCAAAGCACCAGAGTTGCCACGGATGGGTATGCGGTTTTATTTGCCAGCCAATTGCACCAATTTGGAGTGGTACGGACGCGGCCCTTGGGAAAATTACAGCGATCGCAATACGGCAGCACAACTGGGACAATGGAGCGACAATACAGATAATGGCTGGACACGCGGTTATATTCGTCCACAAGAAAGCGGTTACAAAACCGATACCCGCACCATACAATTGACAGATGGCACTGGTTATGGCGTAGAAGTGATTGGTTTACAGCCACTTTCATTTAGTGCTATGCCGCAATTGACCGAGGACTTTGACGAAGGAACGATCAAGAAAAACCGCCATACAAGCGATATTATCAAACGCCGGTTTGTTTGCTTGCATGTGGATTTGGCGCAACGAGGCGTGGGCGGTGACAACTCTTGGGGTGCGCAGCCGCACGATGAATTTAGGTTGACGGGTAAGCAGTATAGTTATGGTTTTGTGCTTAGGTTGGTAGGGGAATAAAAAGGATGAGCCGCTCCAAATACTTTTTTGGAGCGGCCCACCGTTTGACAAAAAAAAGCACAAAATGTTTGCTACTGCAAGGACACTTTGTGCTGTTCAATCATTTCCATAGCACGGTTAAAAATAGTGGTATCTTCCAAATGTACCACCCCGCCGCCGTAACCGGATTCTAAGTGGAACTCTGTAAGTTGGCCATTTTTGTAGTGGCCACCACCAAAATAATTTCGGACGGCCTCTTCCTCCATATTAAATTCTGTGGCGAGTTGGCCAATACTGCCGGATGGCAATGCGTGTTTAACGCGGCGTAATTCTTCAAAGGTAACGTTCATAATAGATTGGTTTGGTGAACGGATAAAATATCGGAAAGGGTAGGGGCGAATCCCCTAATTTCTAAACTCTAAGGTAATAGCACACAAACTTAGCCACCAAATTTTTTCACTAAAATTATATACTTTTTTTGTGTACAAAAGCATTAAAATGTAGTTTATTATTTGCATTTAACTTATTTTTACAAAATATTAATTTGACTTGTAAATTACAAATCACTAACAACAAACTTACAACATAAACAACTTACCTTTGTGTCGCTTTTGCAAAGATTCGTGGCAATGACATTACATATCGTTTCGTTCGACATACCATATCCCGCAAATTATGGCGGGGTAATCGTTATATTTAACCAGATTAAGGCACTACATGCCTTAGGGGTTAAAGTTATTTTACATTGTTTCCAATATGGCGACCGCACACCTCAACCTGAATTGGCACAGTATTGCCAAGAGGTTTATTATTACAAAAGGAGTCGGTCTATTATTTGGCAATTGTCTTTTTTCCCTTTTATCATGCAAACCCGCATGAACCGTTCACTGCTCAAACGTTTGAAAAAAGATAGTCATCCTATCTTGTTTGAAGGTATCCATACAGCAGGATTTGTACTCAAGAAAAGCCTTCGGCACCGCCAAAAAATAGTGCGGATGCACAATGTAGAATGGCAATACTATGAGCATTTGTGGAAACTTACCTCTAATTTGGTGCCGCTAGAAAAACTCTATTTTTTCCTAGAAAGCATAAAATTACAGCGCATTGAACCCTATGTGCTGCTGCACTCAGATGAAATAATTGCCATTTCGACCAACGATGAGGCTTATTTCAAACAACATAAGGCCAATACCCATCATATTCCCGCATTTCACCCGAATGCTTTTGTGGAAAGCCAATTGGGTAGGGGAGAGTACGTACTATTCCATGGTAAACTAAGCGTCCCCGACAATGAGCGGGCTGCACTTTGGCTGGTAGAGGAAGTAATAGCGGGCATGGAAGTGCCTTTTATCATTGCAGGTATGGAACCCACCCAAAGGCTGAAAGATATGATTCGACCACACGATCATATCAAATTGATCGAAAACCCGGATGACGCTATGATGAACAACCTGATCCGAAACGCCCATATCAATCTTTTATTTTCGTTTCAAAATTCGGGTATTAAACTAAAACTCATCAATGCACTGTTCCGAGGGCGTTTTTGTATCGTTAATGAGATGATGGTGAGTGGTACCAATTTAGAAAAATTGTGCTATGTGCGCAATTCAGCTGCTGCTATTCGCCAAACCATCGAGGCCATGTTGAATGCACCTTTCGAGCAAAGTCGTATTGACGAACGCAGGGCGCACCTCGAAACGGAGTACTCCAACTTGGAAAATGCCAAAAAAATGTTGGAAATTATTAAATTTGCCTAGTAAAAATGCCCGATCATTTATTCTTTTTTATTGGTCTGGCCTTCATACTCATGCACGAAATGGATTTCCTGAACGATTATCGCAGGCGCAGCGATCTTTGGGTTTCTTGAACTTTTCATTGCCACAAACGTTTAGTTTTCATTATTTTTTGAAACTTTAAAAATATTTGACCTTATGTCAACTTTAAAAATATTTGAGCAGGCTAATCTTAGCGACGACCATCGCCGTATTGCACAAAAAGTAGAAGATGGGCAACGGATTACTTTTGACGAGGGCGTTTTTCTATACGAACACGGCGACTTGGCCTTTGTAGGTGCTTTGGCCAATTTGGTTCGGGAACGCAAAAACGGGAATGCTACTTATTTTAACCGCAATTTCCATATTGAACCCACTAATTTGTGTGTCTATGACTGCAAGTTTTGTTCGTATTCGCGGTTAATTAAACAAAAAAGTGATACAGATGCTTGGATGTACTCCATGGATGATATGTTTAATATCGTAAAACAATACGATGGCAAACCTGTCACTGAAGTACATATTGTAGGTGGGGTTTTACCGCAATACGATGTGCCTTTTTATGTGGAATTATTTAAAAAAATAAAGGCGCACCGTCCTGAATTGCATATAAAAGCCTTGACTCCAGTGGAGTACCATTATATTTTCAAAAAGGCAAAAATTTCTTATGCAGATGGCATGAAGATGATGCTCGAAGCGGGCTGCGATAGTTTGCCAGGTGGAGGTGCAGAAATTTTTCACCCGGAAATACGCGAACAAATTGCAGCAGACAAATGCACCGGAGATCAATGGCTCGAAATACACGAAATTTGGCATAATTTAGGTCGTAAGTCCAATGCCACAATGTTATACGGGCATATTGAAAAATGGCACCACCGCGTAGATCACATGGAGCGTTTGCGCCAATTGCAGGATAAAACGGGCGGTTTCCAGACCTTTATTCCACTTAAATTCCGCAATCAAGATAACCAAATGAGCCATATCGCTGAAAGCACAGCGGTGGAGGATTTGCGTAATTATGCCATTTCGCGTATATATTTGGATAATTTTGACCACGTAAAAGCCTATTGGCCCATGATAGGCCGCAATATCGCCCAAATGTCGATGGCCTTTGGTGTAGATGATATTGATGGCACTATTGATGATACCACTAAGATCTACTCCATGGCTGGCTCTGAAGAACAAAACCCCTCTTTGACCACGCAACAATTAGTGGATATGATTCGAAAAGTAGGTCGCCAACCCATCGAGCGGGACACATTATACAACATTGTTCAAGATTTTACGAATGTTGAATTTGCCGAAGATAAAGAGTTTAGGGGCTATTTTGAGTTACCCGTACTAAATTGAAAAAATGTAAAAACAAACATATAATGACCATTTACATCGTAAGGCACGGCGAAACAGAATTTAATAAATTGGGCATCGTGCAAGGAAGTAGCGTTGATACAGATTTGAACGACAAGGGGCGTAGTCAGGCAAAAGCGTTTTATGACCATCACCAACACGTTGATTTTAAACTAGTTGTAACATCAGCGTTGAAGCGTACACACCAAACTGTACAAGGATTTATTGATAAAGGATTGCCTTGGCATATTACGCCCGATATCAATGAGATCACGTGGGGGCACCACGAAGGAAAGGTGATTTCATCCGAATATAAAGTACTTTGGGATGAAGTACGCAATGCATGGAACAGTGGCGACCTCTCCGCTCGTATGCCCGGAGGCGAAAGCGCACAAGAACTCAACGACCGTTTGGTGCGATTTATTGATTGGCTTAAACAAAGAACCGAAGATCACGTTTTAGTGTGTATGCATGGACGATCCATGCGCGGATTGGTTTCGCTGCTTAAAGGGGTTTCTCTTGCAGAAATGGAAGGAAACCCACACGTTAATACGGGATTTTACGTTGCAAAACTCCAAGATGGCGCTTTTTATTTCACCGCCGAGAATGCAACCCCGCATTTGGTTCACTAATATGCAAAATCAAAAAATAACCACAGATCAAAAAAATAATCAGGACAAACCTTTCTCAGTAAACGATCCGTTAACAGAAGGGGAAGATTATTATTTTGAAGGCGGTTATTTTGTTTTTACTGAAAAATACCACCTAAAACGCGGCTATTGTTGCAAAAATGGTTGTCGCCATTGCCCTTATAAGAAAAATAATAAAGCACGTTAGTGTTAATTTTTTTTTCGTTGCCCAATATTTTCAAATAATAAGGCGTTTCTTTTACTTTAATCCAAGTTGCTTGCCCCATTCGGTTATTCCCTCCCAGCCGGAATAAGCCATTATCTTTATCACTGTAACTATCCCCACGTGCTCAATAGTTGACTTGCGTCATCTGTTTAGTCTATGGGATAATTAAAAAAAACTGACATGGCGTCTCTTAATCCGATTACCGGTGTGTTAAATACACGCCGGGCCGCCCATTTTTTACGGCGAACCACTTTCCGTTACACGCGCAAACGCGTGGACGAACTAGCCGCTCTCACGGCTTCCGAAGCATTCCAACTCCTTTTCACACCAGCACCACTTAAGGTAGAGCAACCCTTGTACGGCACTAATGCTGTTACTTGGATCAATCCACCTCAGCCGCCTTCTGCTATTTTGCCAGCGGAAGATTTTGAACTCCGGCGATACGTGATGGGGTGGTGGGTGAATGAAGCCCTGCACGATATAGGTGCCGGACACAAAATGGAATTCTTTTTGCACCAATACCTTTCTGTCACAGCGGAATCAGGCTCAACAGGTCAATTTTTTGATTACCTGCAACTCCTTCGCTGGGGCGCATTTGGTAATTTTAAAAAAATGGTGACAAAGATCGTTTTGGATAATTGTATGTTGAATTATATCAACAACAACCTCAATTTTGTCAATAATCCAAATGAAAACTTCGCACGAGAGTTTTTGGAATTGCACACCATTGGCAAAGGCGATATTGCTGGCCCTGGCGATTATTCCACTTACACCGAAGAGGATATTGTGCAAGCGGCACGGGTACTCACGGGTTTTGGTAATGCCCAACGACACCTCAATGTGGACGCAGAAACAACCATTCCATCGGGTAAAGGGTTTCCACAGAGCCACGACTTTATGCCCAAAACATTTAGCAATCGTTTTAACTCGACGATCATTTCTGCACCTTCTAATGATGCTGCCGGAATGGTGGCCGAGTTGGATAGTTTTGTGGATATGATTTTTGCGCAAGAGGCTACTGCAAAAAATATTTGCCGACGTTTGTATCATTACTTTGTAACGCGCAAGATCAGCGCAGAGGTAGAAACTGATATTATCACGCCATTAGCGCAAACATTCAAAGATAATAATTTTGAATTATTGCCCGTATTAAGTCAATTGCTACAAAGTCAGCATTTCTTCGATGAGGATGATAGTTCTGCTACGGATGAAATTTTTGGCGCATTTATCAAATCTCCTTTAGATTTGTCCTTACAAGCACTTACCTATTTTGAATTACCAATTCCCGATCCAATTACAGAAAACGAGAAACACTATTTAACGTTTTACAATGGAGCGGTATTGGAGCGTATGTTAAGCCGTACTGGTATGGATTTATTTTATCCCCCTGATGTGGCTGGTTATCCTGGTTATTACCAAGATCCAGTATTTAATCGGCAGTTTTTTAATTCGGCATCCATTATCGGGCGTTACAAATTACCCGAAATATTACTAACGGGTACGTACGCATGGGTACCTTCGCCGGATGCGCCTATTGGCACAAAATTAGACTTTGCAAAATGGATCAAGGACAGCGGCAATATCAGCGCGCCTTCCGATTCTTATGTTTTAGTACAGGAACTACTCATCTATTTGTTTCCAGAAGAGCCTGATACTGACCGCTTTACCCACTTTTTAGATGTGGTATTCCTCAATGGCCTACCACCGGGCGACTGGACGTATGAATGGGATAACTATGTCGCAACAGGTGATGACACGGAAGTGTCGATCCCGTTGCGCCGATTGCTCAACGCCATTATGTATGCACCCGAATACCAATTATTCTAAAAACGCGTAAAACTACAAGCCATGCAAAGAAGAAATTTTTTCAAAATAGCGGGACTCAGCACCATGATGGTCAACGGGTTCCCAATGAAACCATTTGCCAATACCCGTATCGCCCGCACCCTCGCTAATTGTGAGGAGGTGGAAGACCGCGTGTTAATCCTTATCCAACTCAAAGGCGGCAATGATGGTATCAATACTTTAATTCCAGTGAATCAATACGATGATTATGCCATGTTGCGCCCTGAAATTAAAGTTCCAGATTCAGGACCAGAAAAGTACATCAACTTAGATAATTCATTATCCAATGCCGATAAAATAGGCTTACACCCGGTAATGACTGGTTTTAAGTCTTTATACGAGGAAGGTTTATTGAGCATTGTCCAAGGTGTGGGATACGAAAATATCAATGGCTCGCACTTCAAAGGCACAGATCTTTGGCTTTCTGGGGGTGATGGTACACCCGAAAATTTTAATATCAAAACAGGTTGGCCCGGCAGGGCGCTGCAAGCCATGTTCCCTGATGTAATGGGAACGCCGATTCCCGATATGCTGTATCCGCTTGGTATTCAGGTAGGTGACCCTAATCCGTCTTTGGGCTTTCATACGGAGACGGAACACCAAAACGTGATCAACCTTTATGGACAAGATCCGGATGGATTTTACTCCTTGGTACAAACGATTGGCGGTGCGCCACTGCTCAATATTCCGGCATCAGAATACGGCGAAGAAATAAAGTATATCCTTGGTGTGGAAGAAAGTGTGGATCAATACTCGGAATACATCACTCAAGCGTTTATGGCGGGTACCAATTCATCGGCTGTTTATCCGCAAAATGGTTTTGCTTTTCAATTAAAAACCATCGCGCGTTTGATAAAAGGAGGTTGCAAAACCAAAATTTACCTGTGTTCTATGGGTGGTTTTGATACACATGGACGGCAAATACCACCTGAAGGTACCATCCTCACGGGTGGACACGCGGGATTACTACAAACACTTTCTGATAGCCTTCGTTCCTTTATGACCGATCTAAAAGGGCTGCAACTGGATGACAAAGTATTGGCTTGCACCTTCTCTGAATTTGGGCGTTGTGCCAAGGAAAATGGTGCTGCGGGTACAGATCACGGCACTCTAGCGCCTATGTTTATCATTGGCAAACCAGCCAGCGCGGGTGTAAAGGGGACTAATGTAGATCTAGGGAACTTAACCGATGACAACCAAGTACAGG
>JAAFHO010000403.1 GCA_013297575.1 Chitinophagales bacterium | reverse complement strand
GATTTAAGGTGAAAGAAGGTGCCAATTTGCGCCATAAATACGGCTATTTGGCCGGCTCGGATGAAGAACGGGTAGCAGATATTCACGCCGCTTTTACCGACCCGGAAGTAGAGGCCGTGTGGTGTGTACGTGGCGGATATGGCTGTACGCGGTTGTTGCCGCTATTGGATTGGGATCTGATAAAAAAGCACCCGAAGCCCTTAATTGGGTATAGTGATATTACAGCACTGCATATTGCGCTATATCAGAAAATAGGGTTAGTGTCCTTTCATGGTCAAGTAGGCGGCGGCGATATGACCGAATTTACGCTGAGGTATGTTTCTAATACACTCATGGATTATAGTAAAAAACCTAGCCCTATTCATTCTTTTTATCAAAATATGCGAAAAAGTGAGGAGTATGAGCCATTTATAATTCATCCCGGAAAAGCAGAAGGGCCGCTTATTGGCGGTAATTTGACCATGTTGGCTGTGATGCTGGGTACCCCATTCGCCCCCAAATTTAAAGACCATATTGTTTTTATAGAAGAAATAGGGGAGGCACCGTACCGTATCGACCGGATGCTGACCCAACTTATACAAGGCTCGGATTTGAAGCAGGCCAAGGGTATTGTACTTGGGATATTTACCGATTGTGCCCAAAAAGGAGACTCTCCTACGCTTACTACGAATGAATGTCTCAAAGATCGGCTGAGTGCATTAGGTATTCCAGTGTATTACGGAGCACCATTTGGTCATATTTCCGATCAATGTGTATTGCCTTACGGTATAATGGCCAGTATGGATGCCGACGCGATGGAATTTTGTTTACTACAGCCAGGTGTTTATTGAGGTAACCGTCGGATTGCGTATCTTTGCGGATTAAATTAAGCACTCATCATAATTTATAATGCGAATAATAGGACAAATAGATCACCCGACCCTAAAAATATCGGTTTTTAAAAACGAAAACCGGACGTTTTTGAAAATCGAAAATGGTGTTTCCGAAATGACCTGGAAATTGGGCGATGATGACCGTTTTAAAACAACAGAGGCAGTGCAAAAACTGATTGATCCGCCATTTTTACAAGAAGTTGATCGGCAGTTTCAACAAATGCACGCTACGCGCTTAGCGGCCATGTCGCGCTTGTTTCCAGTGCTTTCTGGCTCCGAATTTGAAACAATTATCTAAATTCATTAAAATTTTGCAATACGCGCCGTATCATTGCGCCTTGAAAAATAATATATTTTTTAACATGAAAAAATTACTCCCTTTTTTACTGGCTTTTTTGCCTTTGCTAGTAATTGCCCAAGCCCCCCAACCGGTTTCTGAGCGTCCTTTGTACGATATCAAAAGTATCGGCGAAATTAAATTGACCATTCAATCCAAGAATTGGACCGATGCGCTCGACTCGCTGCGCATCTATGGCGACGGTATGATTACTGGTGCTGCCTTGGTGGATGGTCACCAATACGAAAGCGTAGGTATTCGTTATCGTGGTGATAAATCCTACCAATTGAACTTGAAACGCAACCCGTTTTCGATCAAGTTGAACTACAACAATAAAGATCAAAACCACCAAGGTTATACTTCTTTAAAAATTTCATCGTCACTCCGCGACCCAAGTATGGTACGCGAAGTGCTTTTTTATGAAATAGCAGGCCGATATATGGCTGCTCCTAAAGTAAGTTATACAAAATTATTTGTCAACGAAGAATATATCGGTCTATTTGTTAATGTAGAAAGCGTCGATGCTCAATTCACGCAAAAGCATTTTGGATCAATGGGGCATCCCTTTTTCAAAGCAGGCGTAGATTACAAACCTGAAATTCCCCTCTCGTGCAAGCAAAATATTGCTGGTTCATTGGAATATGAAGCCGATATCAAGTGCTATAAAGGTAGTTTTGAACTCAATTCGCCACAAGGCTGGGAAACTTTACAAGAGTTGACACGAGTACTCAATAACGACCCAAAGAACATCCAACAAATATTGGATGTGGACAAAACGCTTTGGATGCTGGCACTCAACAATGTAATGGTTAACCTAAGCAGTTATACAGGGAATGCGATGAATTATTACTTGTATCAAGATAATTTTGGTCGTTTCCAACCTGTTCACTGGGATTTAAACCTCAGTTTTGGTGGTTTGAAAAACACCGGTTCGGGCAGTGATTTGGAACTCCGCGACCTGCAACGCTTAGATCCTTTGTTACATATTGATAATGCTTTGCGCCCATTAATTAAGCAATTATTGGCCGATGAACTCAATAAAAAAATATATTTGAACCATATCGATCAAATTGTACGCGAAAACTTCAAAAATGGCGCTTACGAAAAACGCGCTCAAGAACTACAGGCCATGATCGTCGTACCGTTTGTGGACGATAAGTACAAAACTTATTCGCTATCTGATTTTCAAAATAGCATTAAAGCAACGGTAGGTAAAAAAAGTAAAATTCCAGGGATTGTCGAATTGATGGAAGCGCGTACTAAATACCTCACTTCTCACCCCGAACTTACAGCCTTGGCTTCTACCATCAGTGGCGTTACCGTGCAGTCGCGTGCAAAGTTTGAAAATACAAAAGTAGAAGGTTTCCGTATCACTGCTAAAGCGGATCGTTTCCCAAAACGGATGTGGGTATATTATCGTACCAAAGCAGATCAACCTTTTTTCCAAATGCAAATGGAGGAAGAGCAATCCAAGAAAGCAACTTCTGGAGAGCGGCTGTATATGGCCAATTTGCCAGGTGATGGAGAGGATACCGTGTTGGAGTACTATTTAATGGTAGAAAATGCCGGTGCAGTGTCATTTTCCCCTAGCAATTACACGATGACACCCGTTAAAGTAAAATTGAAAGATCTCAATAAATAATAGCCTCCTATATTGGATGTGGTTGTATCACCAGTAATTTAACATTTAACATTGGGCGTTTAATATTTGAAATTACAAATTTAAAAAATGTACATTTTAACGATGCTAAATATTAAATGTTAAATTACTTTTACAAAATAACTTATCCAATATTGAACCCCTAAATGACGGATCAGGCAATATTTTCCCTTTAATCGCTGTTTGTATGCCCGCTTTTATTCTACTTCACAAAATTTGATTTATGCAGCGTATCGTTTTTCTTTTGTTGTTTGTCAGCGGCACTTTACAGGCGCAAGATTTTTACAAATCAGGTGTTCAAGATATTCGTTTGGAATTATCAAGTCCCAAATGGCACGATTATCTCGACTCGATTAAACGGGTAAACCCAGATGCACGTATGGCCGGAACTGTGTGGCTCAATGGTCAACGGTTTGATAGTGTGGGTGTTAGATATAAAGGTAATAGTTCTTTTTTTCGTACAAGTAAACAGACGATGAAAAAACTTCCTTTCAATATCAAATTAGATTATAAGAAAAAAGGGCAGCATTTTGGCGAATCCTATACCGCTCTTAAATTGTCTAATGCCTTTTTAGATCCTTCCTTTATTCGCGATCCTTTGGGCTACGAAATAGTGGGCAATTATATGCCGGCTCCTAAGTGCAATTTTGTCAACCTGTCCGTAAATGGTGAATCCTTTGGTGTATATGTAAATACCGAAAGTATCGATCTAGGTTTTTTGAAACAACATTTTGGGTACAACGGTGGGCATCTGGTCAAATGCGACCCCGATCAATGGCAAAAAATACGCAGTCAAAGTGGTTGTCCTAAAGGCGAAAACGCTTCCCTTACTTATTTGAACGAAAGCCCAGGTTGTTACAGTGCTTTTTATGAAGTGGACGATATAAGCGCTTGGAAATATTTGATCAATATGATCAAAATTTTAAATAAAAAACCCGCGGAAATCGAAAATGTACTAGATGTAGACCAAACATTGTGGATGCTCGCCATTAACAATACTTTGGTCAATCTGGACTCCTACAATGGCCTGCTTTCTCATAATTATTATCTTTGGTTCGATTCTGTTGGCGTGGCGCATCCTCTAATTTGGGACTTGAATATGTGCTTCGGTGGCTGGCGTAGGAATATGAGTTTGGAGGAAATGACCGACGAGCAACTCATCGCATACTCTCCTTTGGCCGAATTAGATAATAGCCGCCGCCCTTTGATTTCCCAACTTTTAAAAAATGCTTATTACCGAAAAGTGTATCTTGCACATATTCGGACCATCAATAACGAATGGCTCAAATCGGGTAAATTGAACCAACGCGCAGAAGCGCTGATGCGCGAAATTGATGGTTATGTACAAAAAGATAAAAATAAATTGTACAGTTACGAAGATTTCAAAAATGGAATGGATAAAACCATGACCGATGAGAAAGACCATATTATTGGTATTCGCCAAATTATGGACAAACGGACTACTTTTTTGTCCAACCATCCGTTATTGTTAAAAGTACAACCTAAATTGGAACAACCATCGGCTTCAAAAACGGATAGTACCACCACTTTTTCCATTAAATTAACGGGAGCAACAACAGGTTACGCGTATTACAGGGCTGAGCGAATGTTTGCCTTTAAACGCGTTAAAATGTTGGATGATGGCACTAATGGCGATGTAACAGCTAATGATGGTATTTTTACTGCCGTAGTAAAGGCTTCTATTAACCAATACTATTTTGCCGCCGAGAATGCCGATGCAGCCGCTACATTACCCGAGCGCGCTTCTTTTGAATATTTTAAATTATAGTTTACAAAGTACTAAATAAACGATCTACCAACATTGTGCAATAAAAAAACAAACAATAATAAATAATAATGGCAATACTATTACTAGAAGACGGCACGGTGTTTAAAGGTGTCGCTGCTGGAAAAAAAGGCACTACGACGGGCGAAATTTGCTTCAATACCGGCATGACTGGTTATCAGGAAATTTTTACAGATCCTTCTTATGCGGGTCAAATATTGGTCGCAACCAATGTCCATATCGGTAATTATGGCATTAAAAATGACGAAGGAGAGAGTAGTAGTATCAAAATTGCAGGTTTTGTTTGTCATAATTTTAATATTGACTACAGCCGCCAAACCGCAGACCGCAATATTCAAGACTATTTCGAGTCGGAAGCACTAGTGGCCATTTCTGATGTGGATACTAGGGCAATTGTGCAGCATATTCGCCAAAAAGGTGCGATGAACTGTATTATTTCATCCGAAACAGATGATATTGAGGCACTTCAAAAACGCCTCGCTGAAACACCATCTATGGCTGGCTTGGAATTGTCTAGCGTAGTTACTACCCCTAACCCTTATTTTTACGGTAACGAAGATGCTAAACACAGGATCGCCGTGATGGATTTTGGTGTAAAGAAAAATATTCTCCGCAATTTTGATGGCCGCGATTGTTATTTGAAGGTGTTTCCTGCGCGTACACCTTTTGCAGAGGTAGAAGCATGGAATCCGAATGGTTATTTCCTCTCTAATGGCCCCGGCGACCCCGCGTCTATGGGATACGCCGTTGATTTGGTAAAAGCGATGCTGGCAAAAGGTAAACCGCTATTTGGTATTTGTCTCGGGCAACAATTGCTC
>JAAFHO010000398.1 GCA_013297575.1 Chitinophagales bacterium | reverse complement strand
TGGGTGGATGCACCAAGTGACCGGGGAAATATCCTTTCCGATGAAGGCAGTTTGCTGGCCACTTCTTTGCCGTTCTTTGACATACATTTCGATGCCAAAGCAGAAGGCATGACCGACGAGATTTTCTACGCCAATGTGGACAGCCTCGCCATGATGCTTTCTACTTATATCGATCAGCAATATACCGCTGGCGAATATCGAAATTGGTTGGTAGGCTTGCGTATGGGTGATCCGAAAGCGGTAAAAGGGTTGCGTTATGTGCCTATTGCCAAGCGTTTGCCTTTTACCAAGATGCGTTTACTCAAAAACTTTCCTTTGCTCCGTCTCGGACGGCACAAAGGTGGGCTTATCATTGAGCAACGTCCCGAACGCGAGCGTCCCTATAAAATATTGGCGCAGCGTACTATTGGATATGTCCGCGATGGCGCATCTCCGGTAGGCTTGGAAGGTACTTTTGATAATGTACTGGGCGGGAGCAACGGCCAACGTCTTATGTTACGCGTACCCGGTGACCTGTATATTCCTTTAAATAACCTCGCAGAGATTGAGTCAATACCCGGCAAAGACGTAGTGACTACACTCGATATTAATATCCAAGATGCAGCAGAACAAGCCCTGATCCGATCGGTGGAAAGCCACGGTGCCGACCACGGTTGTGCCATTGTTATGGAAGTAAAAACGGGTAAAATTAGGGCAATGGCCAATATTGGGCGTACAAAAGACGGTTATTGGGAAACCTTTAATTATGCCGTGGGCGAAAAAGTAGAACCTGGGTCTATGTTCAAACTCGCGTCATTTATGGCCATGCTCGAAGACGGTCATATCAGCGATTTACAAGAAAAAATACCAGTTTACAAGGGTAAAGTAAAGATTTACAAGGAAGAACTAGTCGATGCCGAGCCACATGGCCGCGATACAATGACCATTAAGGAGGTATTCTCACATTCTTCTAATGTAGGTACTGCCACCATGGTACAAAAATACTATGGTGCGAATAAAGGCCAACAAGCAGGATTCTTGAGTCGCCTCCACGAAATGGGACTGGATATGCCCACTGAAATTGAAGTAGGTGGCGAAGAAAAACCTTATTTCAAAAGCCCCGAAAACGTAAAGGATGAGTGGTCGGGGACTACCTTGCCTTGGATGAGTATCGGCTATGAATTGCTGATGACACCCTTACAATTGCTCCAGTTTTATAATGCGGTTGCCAATGATGGTCGCATGATGAAACCTTATTTGGTACAACGCACCGAGCAATACGGCAAAACTATAAAAGAATATAAACCAACTATTGTAAAGCGGAATATTGCAAGTAATAACACCATCAAGAAAGCAAAAGAACTCCTTCGAGAAGTGGTATTGACGGGAACAGCAAAGAATATTAACCAAAAAAACTTCGCGATTGCGGGTAAAACCGGAACGGCTCAGTTGAATTACCACAAACTCAAATCTCAGGCGGGTATCCGCCACCAGGCAGGTTTTTGTGGCTTTTTCCCTTACGAAAACCCAGTATATTCGTGTATTGTCGTGATTAGCGAACCCAAATCTGGTGGTTATCATGGCGCAGAAGTAGCTGCTCCAGTATTCCGCGATATTGCGCGTGCTTGTTTTTCCCTCAAAAGCGAACTGCATACGCCGATTAACCTAGAAGACCCCAAACCACTCACATTGGCCGAACTCCCCGCCTTCGATGCCGGCCAGCGTGAAGACCTCGAGACTTCTATGAAATGGTTGGGTATCAAGTGGTTGAGTGACCAGTCGAAGGATTCAGAATGGGGTATACTTAGTGCAAAATCTGCGGATAGTTTGATTTTGGTGAGCCGTATCGTTTCAGACAAATTGGTGCCTTCGGTGGTAGGAATGGGCCTCAAAGATGCCGTTTATCTCCTCGAAAACAGAGGATGTAAAGTGCGGATTCAAGGCGTTGGAAGGGTAGTGCGCCAAAGCGTTGCCCCAGGAACAAGGGCCAATGGGAGAACACCCGTTTTGTTGCAATTGGAATAAAAAAACGATTGTATCCTCTTGATCTAAATATAAATTAAATAAAATTAAAATATAAAAATGACCATTAGTACCCTCATTAACTCCCAAAAAGGAATTCGCCTACTTCAAGGCGATCCTTCCACTGGAGTGCGTGCTATTACCCAAGACAGCCGTCGCGTGCAAGCGGGCGATTGCTTTGTGGCGGTACGTGGGGTCATCAGCGATGGGCATACCTATATTAATAAGGCGTTGGAATTGGGTGCGGTAGCCATTGTTTGCGATGAAGATTTTGATTGGAAAAATAGTGGCCTGGCATTGGATGGCATCGTCGTTTTACAAGCAAAGGATACCGCGGTGGCACTGGGCTTAATGGCCTCGGCTTTTCACGGGCATCCTGCACAAAAAGCAAAAGTAATCGGGGTAACGGGTACCAACGGGAAAACCTCGGTGACAACCCTGCTTTGGCAATGTTTTACCAGTTTTGGCCATACTTGTGGCTTGATCGGTACTGTCGAAAATCGTATTGGCGATAGGGTAGTGGAGAGTACACATACCACACCTAATGCCGAAGCCGTATTTGCGCTGCTGGCAGAAATGGTCAACGAAGGTTGTACTTATATTTTTATGGAGGTGAGTAGCCACGCCATTCATCAGCGTAGAGTGGCCGGACTTGAGTTTGTAGGCGCTGTATTTACCAACCTTACCCACGATCACTTGGATTATCATGGTACATTCAAAAATTACCGCGATGCCAAGAAGATGTTGTTCGATGATTTGCCTGCTTCGGCGTTTGCATTGACCAATAACGATGATAAAAATGGGGCGTTTATGCTACAAAATACCAAAGCGCAACAACGTACCTATGGGTTGAAGAAAAGTTCAGATTACAAGGCAAAAATCATTGAAAATGCCTTAACTGGACTGCATTTGATGATGGATGGCGAAGAAGTACACGCAAGGTTGATTGGCTCTTTTAACGCCTATAACCTATTGGCGGTATATGGTGTATGTCGCGAATTGGGTATCGAAAAAGATATGGCTTTGACGGCAATTAGCGGTATTCAAGGTGCTGAAGGGCGTTTTGAATATATCCTCCACAAAGGCATTTTAGGCATCGTGGATTACGCGCATACACCCGACGCATTGGAGCAAGTGCTGGAAACAATTGCCAAATTGAAACAGCCTAAAGCAAAAGTAATTACGGTAGCAGGTGCAGGTGGTGACCGCGATAAAACCAAACGCCCGCTCATGGCGGCAGTTTGTGCAAAATGGAGCGATCAACTGATCTTGACCTCCGATAACCCGCGCACAGAAAATCCCGCTGATATCCTCAACGATATGGAAACGGGACTCGACCAAGCGGGGCATATCAAAACCTTGACCATTGAAAAAAGAGAAACGGCGATTAAAACAGCCGTAAAACTGGCCCGCTCCGGCGATATTATTCTTGTCGCAGGTAAAGGCCACGAAAAATACCAGGATATAATGGGAGTGAAACACCCTTTTGATGATAAGTCGGTGTTAGGTATGTGCTTGACTGAATTAGTATGACAGAAAGTGCCCTCATTAAGCGATCTGTCATGTTGAACTCCGAAAACGGTGAATGGTGTAGATAGGAAGGATGAATTATAGGCATCCGACCCACCTTTACCAAAAGATATAATAGTAGAGGGACTATTATTAAATACGTTCGATGTGGGGGCGTTGAAAAACGCCCCCCACAAAAATTAGTGCATAAAATTGATTTTTGGGTATGTTTTGATCGACTAATCAAACAAAGTTCCGATGGACTTTCTTATTCAATCGAATTATACTTGAAGGAATAATATAAAAACGATGTTATACCAACTATTCGAATTTTTGAAAAAGCAGTACGACCTCCCAGGGGCGGGGTTGTTTCAATACATCTCGTTTCGTGCGGGTTTGGCCATTGTATTGTCGTTGGTGATCAGTATTTTGATGGGAGGACGGATTATTAACTTTTTGCGCAAATTGCAAATCGGTGAAACAGTGCGCGATCTAGGTTTAGCGGGTGAAAAGCAAAAATCAGGTACACCTACTATGGGGGGCGTTATTATTATCCTCGCTACGATAATTCCTTGCTTGTTATTGGCCCGATTGGACAATATTTATATCATTTTGATGCTTTTTTCGATGGTTTGGCTCTCTGCAATTGGGTTTGCCGACGATTATATCAAAGTATTTAAAAAGGATAAACAAGGCTTAAAAGGTATATTTAAAATAGCGGGCCAAATCGGTATAGGTCTTATTGTGGGCATTACCATGTTGGTCAATGACGAAATAGTGGTGCGCGTGAGTAGCGATGTGGCTCAAGCAAATGGCTACGAAATAGTAAGTACACCCAAATTGAGTTTAGATACCCAAGTAGGCGATGTAAATGCAAAAGCAGCCATCACCAACGTGCCATTTATGAAAAACAATGAACTGGATTATGCCAAAGTATTGAGTTTTTTGGGCGATAAATCGGGTCAATTAGTGTGGTTGGTTTTTGTGATGATGATGGTTTTGGTGATTACTGCGGTATCTAATGGCGCTAACCTTACCGATGGTTTGGATGGTTTGGCAACAGGTGTTTCGGCCATTGTGATCGCGGTATTAGGTATTTTGGCTTATGTAAGTGGTAATATAAAAGGCGCGGAATATTTGAATATCCTTTATATCCCTCAATCGGGCGAATTAGTGGTGTTTACCGCTTGTTTACTCGGAGGATGTATCGGTTTTTTATGGCATAATGTATATCCTGCGCGGGTTTTTATGGGCGATACGGGTAGTTTAATGCTCGGCGGAATTATTGCAGCATTGGCTATTGTGATACGAAAAGAATTGCTTATTCCGGTTTTGTGCGGTATTTTCTTGATAGAAAGTTTATCCGTCATTATTCAGGTTTGGTATTTTAGATATACGAAGAAAAAATATGGTGAAGGGCGGCGTGTTTTCTTGATGTCGCCACTGCACCACCATTATCAAAAGAAAGGTATGCACGAAGTAACGATTGTAGTACGGTTCTGGATTATCCAGATTCTATTGGCCGTTGTCACTTTGATCACTTTGAAAATCAGGTAGTTAGTAAAATATTTAGATCATGCATAAAATAGTCATATTAGGTTCAGGTGAATCCGGCACAGGTGCTGCTATCCTCGCTAAGCGGGTAGGGTATGATGTATTTGTGTCCGATAAAAGCCCGATAAAAGCCCAATACAAAACTGTTTTGGAAGCGGAGGGTATTCCGTATGAAGAAGGTGACCATTCTATGGATCGAATTTTGGCGGCAGATGAAATCGTGAAAAGCCCTGGTATTCCTGAAAAGACAGATATTATGCTGGCAATCAGAACCAAGGGTATTCCTGTAATTGGGGAAATAGAATTGGGTTATCGTTTTACTAAAAATGCCAAAATTGTGGCCATTACTGGCTCTAATGGCAAAACAACCACGACCCAATTGATTTATCACCTGTTCAAAAGCGCAGGATACAATGCTTATATGGGCGGTAATGTAGGCGATTCGTATGCCGAATTGGTGGCAGGAGCATTGGATTTGCCCGAAAC
>JAAFHO010000397.1 GCA_013297575.1 Chitinophagales bacterium | reverse complement strand
CCAGCACCTGTTGTTTGGCCATTCTGATTTTGGCGATTTGACACCGTTTTTTTCGCACTATTTTGATACCAGTATCGGCAATAAACGCGAAGCAGCCTCCTATCGCGCCATCCAGAAAATCCTTGATTGGCCGGCCCATGAAATCCTGTTTTTATCCGATGTGGAGGCAGAACTGGATGCCTCCAAAGCAGCAGGCATGCAAACGGTTCAAATCGTTCGGCCCGGCACTACGGCTTCAGAAAAGCACGAAACGGCGACCGATTTTGCTCAAATCAACCTGATAACCAAGCAATTATGACCCAAGATATAACCCGCCGCACGATCTGGATGCACCCTGACGGCAGCGGTACCGTACAGGTGTTGGACCAACGGAGTTTGCCCCATGAAATCAAGGCGCAAACCCTCACCAACGTAACGGAAGTGGTAGCAGCCATTCAATCAATGGTGGTACGGGGCGCTCCGCTCATTGGGGCGACCGCCGCGTATGGCGTTTATTTTGCTTGTACAGAAGCGGCCCAACAGGCTGATCCTACTGCCTATTTATTGGATGCTTTTGAGCGGCTGCGCCAGTCGCGGCCCACAGCGGTGAACTTGTTTTGGGCACTCGCGCGTATGCAGGAAGCCATTGCAACCACTAGTGATTTTTCCCAAAAAGCCGATATTGCATTGGCTACGGCGCATCAAATTGTGGAAGAAGACGTGGAATTGTGTCGCATGATCGGTGTGTATGGTTTGCCGATTATTGAACAAATCAGCGCGGCAAAAAACGGTGCGCCGGTTCAAATTCTGACGCATTGCAACGCTGGTCGGCTCGGCTGTATAGAATGGGGTACCATCAGTTCGCCGATTTATCAGGCGCATCAAAAAGGAATCAATGTACATGTTTGGGTAGATGAAACTCGCCCACGCAACCAAGGCGGCCTCACGGCCTGGGAACTCGGACAAGCGGGCGTGCCACATACCGTTATTGTTGATAATGCTGGCGGCCACCTCATGCAACACGGTATGGTGGATATGGTGCTGGTAGGCACCGACCGCACGACGCGCACTGGCGACGTGGCCAACAAAATCGGTACCTATTTGAAGGCACTGGCTGCCTTCGATAACCATATTCCGTTTTATGTTGCCCTGCCTTCTACCACTATTGACTGGAATTTGCGCGATGGACTGCAAGAAATCCCCATTGAAGCGCGCAGCCCCGATGAAGTGCGCTATATTAGCGGTTGGGATGGCTCGCAAATCCGACAAGTACTGCTCACACCAAAAGATAGTGCCGCGCTGAACTACGGTTTTGATGTGACACCAGCGCGTTTGGTGACTGCATTGGTGACGGAGCGCGGTGTTTGTGCAGCCAATGAGGAGGGTTTATTGGGGCTATTTCCAGAGCGGAAGATTGGTGGGTAATAGAGGGCGCTGTATCGCCAGCAATTCAAAGGCTTCTTCCACGATTTCCAAATTCTGTATGCATGTAGTAGTTAGGTGTATATATAAGACTTCTTGGGCCGTAAAAGCACTAAAATAACGGATATTTATTCCAATTACGAAAAAAGGAGGTGTAGAAAAATTCACCTTGAATGTTTACGGGCGTTAAATTTATTTCCTTATATTTGTGGCGTAATGCTGCGGTTTGCTTGTTGTACACCAGAATACTTATGGTGACTTGAGTTGCTTATGTTTTTTGAAGGACTATTGCGGGTTATGTACTCTGATAGATTTATTTCCTGTAACTTGGGTAAGGTGAGTGGGGGTAACAATGTGTTTTTTTAGGTAATAGAGGGTTATTGAAATGCAGAAAAAAACCAAAAAATGCTATTTTCACCTAACTTTGCGCTAAAATTTTAGAAAATGGCAAAAACTCATATTCGATTCGAATGGGCAGCCAAGAAGATGCTTCGGGACAAAAAGAACTTTGACATCCTCGAAGGTTTTCTCTCCGAACTTTTGAGCGAGGATGTAAAAATCGAGGGACTTTTGGAAAGCGAAGGCAACCAAGAAGAGGAAGACGACAAGTTCAATCGAGTTGACTTGTTTGCTGAAAACTCGAAAGGCGAACATATTATCATTGAAATCCAGAACACAAGGGAGTTGGACTACCTCATGCGGATGCTTTTCGCTACGTCGAAAGCAATAACCGAATACCTGCCCGAAAGTGCTAAATACGGGGAGATAAAAAAAATTATCGCAGTCAGCATCGTTTACTTTGAACTGGGTAAAGGCGAGGACTACATTTATGTTGGACAGACGAAGTTTAAAGGATTGCATACTAAAACGGAATTGCAATTGACGAGCGCACAGAAAAAATTACTCGGCAAGCCGACGGTCTATCAAACATATCCTGAATACTACCTGATACGCACGACGAAATTCAATGACATCGTGAAAGATACGCTGGACGAATGGATATATTTTTTCAAGAATAGCGAGGTATTAGATGAGTTTAGAGCAAAGGGAATGAGTGAAGTAAGAGAAAAGTTGAAAATAATGAACCTGCCAGATGACCAAAAAAGAAACTATAATAAATATCTGGAAAGACTGCATGATGAAGCAAGTTATGCCGAGACGATAAAAATAGAAGCGGAAGAAGCCGGAGCAAAAGCGGCAAAAAAAGTGGAAGATGAGTTTAGGGAGGATGAAAGAAATAAAACAGGACGGGAAATAGCAAAAAACCTTATCAAAATGAATTTCCCAGATGACCAGATTGCACAAGCGACAGGATTAGAAGTAGAAGAAGTGGCGAAACTTCGGGCGGATACATAAAAACAGCGAGCAATCTCTCTAGGAAATCAGCTCCTTAGGTCGCAAATTCATAAAGCGTAACGTTCACCACAATTAGCAATAAAAAACACACACCACGCATGAAAAGAATACTCAAATATATTTTCACTATTGTTTTATTGTCCATTTTATGGGGTGGCATTGTTTTCTTTGGCACACTAAATGGATGGTGGCACCAACCGATGAGTAAGGACGGCAATACAGACCCATTTGTTAAATCTGTCGAAAAGGAATTAGAAAAGGAATTTGTAGGAAATTTCGCAATGGCAATAATGAAAGACGGCTTACCGGAAAAAGAGGTCTTCCAGTCAGCAGGTAAAAAAGTGGATAAAAATACCGTTTTTCAAGTTGCTTCCTTGTCAAAGTTTGTAACTGCAGTAGGTATAATGAAATTGGTTGAATTGGGGAAAATTGATTTAGATACGCCGATCAGTAAATATTTGACAAGGTGGAAGTTGCCTCCAAGCGAATTTGATAACGAACAAGTTACGGTAAGAAGGCTTTTAAGCCACACCGCCGGACTGACCGATGGACTGGGGTACTCGGGATTTGAAAATCCTGCTGCGGTACAAACGTTGGAGGCATCTCTGACCAAAGCAGCAGATGCAGATGCCGGCGTAAGTGGCATTGTCAAAGTGGGAATACAACCAAATTCAGACTGGAAGTATTCGGGTGGAGGATTCACGCTGCTGCAACTTATCGTAGAGGAGACCAGCGGACAATCTTTTGATGCGTTTATGAAAAGCAACTTGTTCCAGCCGTTGAACATGGACAGTAGTACTTATATGTGGGATGACTCCTTAAACAACAGGCTATGTGATTTTTTTAATTCCGACAAAACTGTGGCGCCACATTTATATTATACGTCCTTGGCTGCCACCTCATTATATACCTCTTTGTCGGATTTGGAGGTATTTTTTCAACTTTTCTTAACAGGCAAGGATGGAGCACCGATTGGAAGAGGGGTTATCAGTGCTGAATCCTTAAAATTATTGAGAACAACACATTGGGATATAATGGGTGAAGGCGTTTATGGTTTGGGTTGTATGCTATACATTGACATTGAAAATAATGAAGATATTTTTGGACATGACGGTAAAAGCACACCTCCAATTAATACCGCAATAAGAATAAACCCAGTTACTGGCGACGGAATAATTATACTAGAAACAGGAAATCCTGATTTGGCAACAAGAGTAGCGAGTGATTGGGTATTGCTAAAAACTGGCAAAGTTGACACTTTACTTTTCACCAGACTACTAGGAAAAATGACCACAATGCTCATATTTGGGGTGCTTTTCATCAGTATTTTCGTTATTGGAGCGGGAATCTGGCGAAAGAGAAGCAAAAATGCAGTCAACTAAGTGCTACCAAAAATTGTTCTATAACCTAGATCCTTCATCAGCACAAACGTTCACATTCCATACAATAAAAAAACATGCACAGCACTAAATGGTTTGATCGGAAATTTCTCCCAATTGATGATAATGGGATATTCCCTTGTAAAAAGTTCATCCTCTTTTTGCTCTGTATCGGCTATCTGCACGCCAATGCACAAATAATTTATTTTAACAATACACTCTCCAAAATTTATCGCTTTGATGTAAGTACCTGTACTGCCACATTAGTATTTAATGGGAATGCTTTCAATGATATGGCGGTCGGTCCCGATACGATAGTTTATGAATTGTTCGGTCAAACCTATTGGAAAACTAATTTAGTGACCAACACAACCGTACAGTTAGCCAACCATCCAAGCGCTCTTGCTACTGCGTTGGAATTTGGTGGCAACGGCTTGCTATATGTAATGGGTCAAAGCCTTTGGACAGTTAATCCGGTATCGGGTGCATTAACGCTGATTGGCCCGCTCCCTGCCGGCTGGAATAGCATTGGTGATTTGGTATATCAGAATGGCATGTATTATGGCGCAGTATTTGTCAGCGGTGCCCCCAAACTGGCATTGATTAATGTCACGAATCCCGCAGCATCAACCGTAATCACTAACCTGCCTAAAAATTTCATTGCTGGTGCAGCAGTAAACAACCCCACTTGTCCCAAGCAATACTGGTTTTCAGGAACACTTCCTCCGGATAATTTGTATGAATATGATGTCAATGCTAATACATGGACAGCCATTTGTCAAGGTTTTAACTTCTTTGTAGGCGGGGCGGGTTCGCCCACCAACTATTCTTTCCCCTACACCTGCGCCTGTACCACCAATGCGGGCACCGTCACCAATAACAACACCAATTACTGTTTACCCAGCGCAGCCACCGTACCTTACAACAACAATGCAACACTCGAAGCCGACGACTTGCTGCAATACGTCTTGTTTACCAATGCCAGCAGCCCCGTAAGTAGCATCCTTGCGCAAAGCAATACGGCCAATATCCCGTTCAATCCGGCAACTATGCAAACCAATGTCACTTACTACGTTGCTACTGTGGCAGGGAATGCGCTCAATGGCAATGTGGACTTAACCGATCCATGTCTCGACTTTTCCAATGCCGCACAAGTGACTTGGAAACCAGCGCCAATCGTGACCCTGGCGACGGCGAATCCCGATTTATGTGAAGGATCATGCAAAACAATAAACTTGAATTTCACCGGTACACCGCCGTTTAACTTAACGTATAGTACCCCTTTAGCCACTATGACGCAGACTTTTACTGCGGGTACTGGCATTCTAACGATTTGTGCGGCTGCTGGAACGAGTATGGGTAATTTTAATGTGACGGCTACTATGTTGATGGATGCTAATTGTACTTGTCCGTAGAT
>JAAFHO010000396.1 GCA_013297575.1 Chitinophagales bacterium | reverse complement strand
CGCACCGTTTTATTGATGTTACGATTGCCATTGCCTTCTGTAAAAACTCGATTTGCCCGTCCGTCATAGCGCATACCCAGTTCCCATTCCCAAGGTATATTGTGCTTGTGCCAGCGTTCATGTGCCCAAGCACTGATGCCATAACCATAATAATTGGGGATAAATGCACCGCGATTGACATAATTGGTGGATTGGTTCAATTGTATGCCGCCTTCACTCCGCCAATATTTTTGACCTAAATAAACGGCTTGCAGGTCGAGGGTATTGGTCCATAACCGAAAAGCCACCTGTGCCTTATCGGCTGCTGCACCCGTTTTCCGAACCACATCATACTCGCGTCGGTGGTTGAATTGGTGCGAAAAAATACTGGTAAATCTCCAAAAATCACTGCTCCTAAAATTGACTTTATACTTTGCCGTATAATGCTCAATCGCTTGGTACGGACGGCCAATAGACCACGAAAAACGGTCTATATTGTTCATGGGCGTATCCAATTGGCTGGCTTGCAATATTTGTTCGGCATTGCCCAAATGAGATGCGCGCAATACTGCAAATTTTTGTTCATACCTCGAAAAACCAAACTCATGTTTGATCTTAGTATTTTGCTTCCATTCGCCTAAGGCTGCCATATTGAAGGCCGAATGTCCTGAATTATACAGCCAATAATCGGGTGTACGCATATTGCCGCCCCGTTTTACGGTGGTTTGTACTCTGGCAGCCCATTGCTCGTTTTTGCTCCGATAATCCACCGCCGAGGCTGCTACACCGGCCCAACCATTGCTAAAACCACCCAATGCCGCCCAGCCGCTCCAACCTGCTTTGGCTCTCAATGGCTCGGGTTCGAGTACGATAGCACCGCCCATTGCCCCTACACCGTATTTTACGCCTAATGCGCCTTTTACAACTGAAATTTTACTGGCAGAAAAAGGGTCGATTTCGGGCGCATGTTCGCTGCCCCATTGTTGGCTTTCCAGCACAATATCATTATTTACGATAGCGATCCGATTGGAATGCAGCCCTTGGATTACTGGTTTTCCGATATTAGAACCGGTTTGTAACACCGATACACCCGGAATCTGGCGCACCACTTCGGCAAGGCTCACCGCTTGCTTGCTGGCCATCTCCAGTTGATCCACAACAGCAACGGATTCGGTATGTACCAACGGAGTGCTTCGAGCAGACACCACCACTTCTGAAAGGGTAGGATCTGCGGGAAATTGAATATCAAAGTGCATTTCACCCACAATAGACTGGGTGTTGTACTTTCTATTTAAGTAATTGATTTCCAATAGATAAGAAACATTTGGACACAAGTCTTTAAATTGATATTGACCTTTTTCGTCCGTGCGGGTGCGCAACCCGTATTCGAGGATGGATATATCGGCATACGCCAATGGCTGTTCAGAATCAATTGCCTTGACGATGCCCTCTAGTCTGGATTGGCAGACTTGGGCATAAGACAAAGGAGCAAAAACTGTGGTAAAAACGACCAACAGCCACGCGCTGAACGCCATGCCTTTGAGTAATGGCATGTTCGTAAATTAAAAAAAAATGATGAGAAACGCTTACTTGTAAGTAGCGCTATGAAAAACAGGGTAATCGCTATGCCAAACAGGGTGGGCCGCGTTGGCCATTAGCCGCAATCGTACGGGAAGAACGAGGCGTTGCAACAAGGATTAGTACCGAAAAAACATCCTCTGCACGTAATACATCTAAATGGAACGCCCATTCGGGTAACACATCGGCATTCAGTACATAATTGCAAAGATCGCAGTTTTCGGTCAGGTAATGCGCATCATGCAAGTGTGCCTTGCCATCGCGGATATCATCGCCTTGGTCGCATACTTGGAGCGATTCGTGGTGGTGCGCATCAAAAAGTACATGCAGCGGCTTGCTCGTCGATGACAAGATGGACAAGGCCAATAATGCGTACGATAATACGCTGCGATATGTTGTACTTCTTTTCAATGTGCTATACTTGTCGCAAAAATATGTAGAATGCGGAGAAAAGCAGTAGTATTTCCAAAATTTAAAATTATTAAATCTTAAACACCTCTATTTGTATTGGGTTCATTTCATTTTTTATTGTCAATTAATTGTGTTCGGGTACTTAGAAATTAAATTTATACTTTTGCTCCATGCAAGCAGCAATTATCCATCAATGGGGCAATGCCTCGCAATTTGAAATCACGGAAGTACCTAAACCGATTGCAGGTCATGGGGAAGTATTGGTCAAAATCAGTTTTGCGGCCTTAAATCCCATCGACTATAAAATGCGCAATGGACGTTTTAAATGGTTTATGAGCCGTAAATTTCCTAAAATACTTGGTTTGGAGGCTTCTGGGCATATCGAAGCCTTGGGCAATGGTGTGGATGGCCTCCAAGGGGGAGATCCCGTTTTTATCCATCCTTCTAAAAAATTCCGCCTTGGGTGTTATGCACAATACAATACCGTCCTAGCATCGCAAGTGTTTCGTTTGCCTGCACATTTTGATCTCCTTCAAGGTTCGGCACTTACGGTTGCGCCTGTCACCGCGCTGCAAGTATTGCGCGATTATGGAAAAATATCAAAAGGCAGTACCATTTTGATCAATGGCGCATCGGGTAGTGTAGGTTTATGTGCTGTTCAAATTGCCAAAATGATGGGCGCGACCATAGTTGGGGTATGTAGTAGTCGAAATATTGAACTGGTTCAATCTTATGGTGCGGATCGGGTAATCGATTACACTACAACCGATATTACGCAGTTGAAAGAACAATTTGACCTTGTTTTTGACTGTGTGAGTACACTTCAATTTAAAGAATGCAAAAATATATTAACCCCCAATGGGCAATATATCAACCTGATGCTTCGCCCCTTGGATCTACTGTGGCAGCGCATGAGCAACCCTTTTTCGAATAAAAAATTCCATACCGTACTCATGGCTTACCGCCCCGATGATATTGCTTGGGTGGTTCAAAAAATAGAACAAAAGGCGTTTCAAATACCTATTGATGCCATTTATCCACTCAAAGATGTTCAAGCCGCCCATGAATATTTGGAAAGTGGACGGGCAAAAGGGAAAATTATATTGGATATGTCAATAGAAACCCAAGCATTAAAAAACAAAAATACTTAGCCATTAGGCATTATTTAGGCTGCGGAAAAGCTTACATTTGTCCCGCTAAAAATACTCTTGCATTCCTAAAAAACACACCAATTTCACAATTCATGCAACGCAAACTTTTCCTTTTAGACGGCCACGCCTTAGTATATCGTGCCCATTTTGCTTTTATTACCCGCCCTTTGATGAACTCAAAAGGTTGGAATGTTTCTGCTGTACAGGGCTTTATTCGATTTTTATGGGATGTGATTCAAAACGAAAAACCCTCTCATATTGCAGTTGTGTTTGACCCCAAAGGTGGTACTTTTCGGCATACAGAATTTGCGGAGTACAAGGCCAATCGCGAGGCGCAACCTGAAGATATTTCATTTGCTATTCCCTGGATTACCAAAATACTGGAGGCCATGAACGTGCCCGTTGTGGTAGTCAGCAATTTTGAGGCAGATGATGTGATTGGAACATTGGCCAAACAAGCCGAAAAAGAAGGTTTTGACACCTTTATGGTAACGCCCGATAAGGATTTTGGCCAATTGGTGAGCGAGCACATATTCCTCTATCGTCCGGGGCGACAAGGGAATGAAGTGGAAATTTGGGGTGTTAAAGAGGTTTGCGAACGCTGGGGTATTCAACGCGTGGATCAAGTGATTGATATGCTCGGCCTCATGGGCGATGCTGTGGACAATATCCCCGGTTTGCCCGGTATTGGTGAAAAAACAGCCACTAAATTATTAGCCGAATTTGATAATATTGAAAATTTGCTGGCATCTGCCGATAAATTGAAGGGCAAACAACAGGAAATTGTTAAAAACCACGCTGATAAAGCCACTTTATCCAAATGGCTCGCTACAATTGATGTCAATGCGCCGATCGAATTTAACGACAAACAATACGAAATTGAGCCGTTTGACCGCGAAGCATTGATCGAAATTTTCAAAGAATTGGAGTTTCGTACCCTCGCCGATGCAGTATTGAGAAGCCCTTGGGCCGGAGGAAGTGGTGTAAAACCTGCACCAGCAGGCTCCGCCGCCGCCAAACAGGCCGCACCAAAATCTACTTCAGGTGGTGTACAGGGTTCGTTGTTCGACGATGATGCAGCCGAGGAAGATATGGCTACACCTGCCCGACAATTGAATACCATCGAGGATACCCCGCACGAGTATCATTTGGCAGAAACCAAGGAAAAAAGAGCCGATTTGATCGCGCTTTTGGCGGCATCCACGGCATTTGCCTATGATTCGGAGACTACAGCCTTGGACGCTACCCAAGCCGATTTGGTGGGCATGTCCTTCGCGCTCAAAGCGGGTGAAGCGTGGTATGTACCTATTCCTGCCGAACGCGATGCCGCACAGGCCATTGTGGAGGAATTTAGGCCATTATTTGAAAATGAGTCCATCGAAAAAATTGGCCAAAACCTAAAATACGATGCCATTGTCCTAAAAAATTACGGCTGCGAACTCAATGGCCCTTATTGGGATACGATGCTGGCGCATTACCTCATTGAACCGGAATTGCGCCATAACATGAATTATATGTCGGAAACCTATTTGGGGTATTCGCCGGTTAAAATAGAAACGCTCATTGGGAGTAAAGGTGCAAAACAGGGCACGATGCGCGATGTGCCTATCGAAAAAATAAAGGATTACGCCGCCGAAGATGCCGATGTTACGATCCGTCTCCGCGATTTTTTGCAACCAAAACTCCACGAAAAAGGCGAAGACCTCGTGAAATTGTTCCGCGAAGTAGAAACGCCGTTGGTCAAAGTGTTGTCTGATATTGAATTTGCCGGAGTGCGGGTAGATCCTGATTTCTTAAAGACATATTCCAACGAATTGGTGGAATTGATCGTGGCCATTGAAGATAAAATTCTTAAAATGGCGGGTTTCAATTTCAATATTGCAAGCCCCAAACAAGTGGGAGAAGCGTTATTCGATCAATTAAAATTGCCTTATCCCGGTAAAAAAATGAAATCGGGACAATACAGCACCGATGAAGAAATTCTATCGGAATTGGCCATAAATCACCCTATTTGTGCCGAAATACTGACCCATCGGGGCATGATGAAACTCAAAAACACGTATGTGGATGCTATTCCGGCGCTGATCAATCCGCGGACGGGTCGGGTGCATACATCGTTTAACCAAGCCTTGGCAGCAACGGGCCGATTGAGTAGTCAAAATCCGAATTTGCAAAATATTCCCGTGCGTACCGAAGAAGGTCGGCGCGTGCGTAAAGCATTTATTCCGCGCGATAGCGACCATATTTTGGTTTCAGCGGATTATTCACAAATTGAATTGCGCCTGATCGCCGAAATTAGCGGTGATGTCGCCATGCTCGAAGCCTTCCAGCAAAAACTGGATATCCACACCGCTACCGCTGCCAAAGTGTATGGTGTACCATTGGAAGAAGTGACCTCGGAGCAACGTCGGGCGGCCAAAACCGTCAATTTTAGTATTA
>JAAFHO010000395.1 GCA_013297575.1 Chitinophagales bacterium | reverse complement strand
TTGATCTCAACGGCGCATTTGTATCCATGCCGGAGATGGAAACTGCACTGAGTTTTCCTTGTTCCGACGATCATTTAACGCAATTACAAGTACATCGTTGGCGGCAATTGGTGTTTACTTCGCTGAATCCTGCGTTTGGTTTTGA
Source organism: Chitinophagales bacterium (assembly GCA_013297575.1). Taxonomy (GTDB): domain Bacteria; phylum Bacteroidota; class Bacteroidia; order Chitinophagales; family Saprospiraceae; genus M3007. Next base: position 5,420 of record JAAFHO010000395.1, on the reverse strand, counting down.
CGATTGGATCAAGGATGTGGAGCGCAAAGTGGGCTTTTTGCCGATGGAGCAGTTTCGTTTTGCGCCCGAACGCTCGCGCGATTATTTGGTTAAAGCGCACTGGGCGTTGTATTGCGATAATTATTTGGAAGGGTTTCATATTCCATTTATACACAAAAGTTTGGCGGCTACTTTGGATTGGTCGAGTTACCGCACCGAAATTTTTCCTTATAGCAATTGCCAAATTGGGATTAGTAAAGGCGGCGAACACGTGTTTGATTTGCCCAAAGACCATGAAGATGCTGGGCAGGCGATTGCCGCCTATTATTTTTGGTTATTCCCCAATATCATGCTCAATTTCTATCCGTGGGGACTTTCGGTAAATATTGTCCGACCGATTACACCAGATTTGACCAAGGTGAGTTTCCGTTCCTATATTTGGGACGAAAGCAAGTTGAACGCCGGTGCGGGAGCCGATATTGACCTCGTTGAACGCGAAGACGAGGCTGTGGTAGAGCAGGTGCATATCGGTACGCGTTCGAGGTTTTATAAACATGGTCGTTTTTCTCCTACACGAGAGGCGGGCGTGCACCATTTTCACCAGTTGGTGCAGAGGGCTTTTCAGTAGATTTATTCAATCACTTACAACCCGACCGTACCTCCATGCCCCGCCTTCGTCGAAGTAATTTGGCCTCGTTTTTATCTTATTCTATGTTTGTGCCAACAAAAACAGTTCATTTTTAATTCTACCAGCTATGCACAAACTTAAACTGACAATACTGTTCGCAGTATTGCAAACGCTCTTGTATGCCCAAATGGGCACGATTAACGGTAAAATTTGGGATACCGGAAACAAACCAGTAGAAGGCGCCATAATTTCATTGCTTAGAACCCAGGATTCGTCCTTTGTTAAAACGGCCATTTCAGAAAACAACGGTGCTTTTGAATTACTCCAGATCAAACCCGGCGATTTTTTCCTCGCCATCACTTGCACTGGTTTTGCGCCATACAGCAGTGCGCGTATCCAATTAACCTTAGAAAACCTTCAAATTCCACCCATTCAATTATCGGAAAGCACACAGCAACTCAAGGAAGTAACCGTAGTTGCGCGCAAACCTTTTGTGGAAAAAAAGATTGACCGTACCATCATCAATCCCGATGCACTTATTAGTAATGCAGGGGCAAATAGCCTTGAAGTATTGGAAAAAGCACCCGGCATACAAGTGAACCCCGATGGTATCATTAGCCTGAAAGGCAAACAAGGTGTAGCCGTTTTTATCGACGACAAGCCGACCTACCTTTCCGATGCAGATTTGGCCAATTACCTCCGCTCGCTACCTGCTGGCACCATCCAAACCATCGAAATCATGACCAATCCGCCCGCTAAATACGATGCAGCGGGCAATGCTGGCGTGATTAATATCAAAATCAAAAAGACCAAAGCAGAGGGTTTTAATGGAGGTGTAAGCGTGGGTTACGGGCAAGGTTTTTATGCGCGAAGTAACAACAATGTCAATTTTAACTACCGCGTCAATAAAGTCAATTTCTTTACCAATGCGGGTTGGATTATGAACAATTCCTATCAAGATTTGACCATTTGGCGGCGGTATTTTGACGGACAAGGCGCGCTTAATTCGGCTTTTACGCAACAATCTTATATCAAAAAGCAAAACCAAGCGGCCAACCTCCGATTGGGAATGGATTATTATATTTCCGATAAAACGGTGGTTGGTCTCGTCTTTAGCGGCGCGCGCAACCCAAGCCGGAAAGAAATCACCAATAATGCCCGTATCACCGATGCCAATGGCGTGCTAACCGCCCTCAATGAAGCACAATGCCCTTCGGATTTGCTGTGGAAAAACGGCAATGCCAACCTGAATTTCAGCCACCAGTTTGATAGCAAAGGAAAATCGTTGTCGGCCAATTTTGATTACCTCAACTACCGCTCTACGCTAACCCAATCACTGACCAGCGAAGTATTTAACCCCGTCAAAGAATCCTTGGGGCGCAGTATTTTGGACTCTTCTTTGCCATCGGATATTGATATCCAATCTGCAAAAGTGGATTATACTCATCCTATGAAAAAAGGGGGAACGGTGGAATTGGGCGCAAAATCAAGTTGGGTAAATACCAGCAATATCGCCGATTTTTATGATGTGGTGAACAATGAAAATATTCCAAACTACGCATTTTCCAATAATTTCAAATACCGCGAAAACATCAATGCTGCGTACTTAAATGCCAATAAAAGTATCAAAAAATGGACTTTCCAGGCAGGTTTGCGCCTTGAAAACACGAGTATCGAAGGCAACCAATTGGGTAATGTACAGGTCAAAGATTCGGTATTTACAAGGGATTACAATAGTCTTTTTCCTACTTTTTATGCCGAACACCCATTGGATACCGGCGGACTGCATGTATTAGGTTTTTCTTATGGCCGACGGATTGACCGCCCCGATTACATGTCGATGAACCCATTTACTTACCCTATGGATCGGTTTACGCTTTATGGCGGCAACCCATTTTTGAGGCCCACTTTTTCCAATAATTTTGAACTGTCGCATACCTATAAAAATATGCTTACCACTACTTTGCAATTGAGTGTGGCCAAAGATATCATTAACGAAACCATTGAGCAACGCAATAATATTTTTTATAGCCGACCGGGCAATATTGGCGAGCAACTGTCTTATGGTATTTCGATTAATGGCGCAATACCGATCAAAAAATGGTGGACATTTCAAATCTATTCCGAATTGATGCACAACGATTTTGAATCGGAACTGTATGGACAAACCCTCAAAAACAAAGGCACCTATTGGTATGTACAACCCACTTGTATGTTCCAAATCAACTCCAAGTGGAATGCCGAACTAGGCGGCGTATATCAAACGCGCATTTATAGCGGGCAATTTGTACTGATTCCCGTGGGCAATATTCGCGCCGCTGTTGCATGCAAAATTTTAAAAGACAAAGGGACGATCAAACTCAATGTGAGCGACCTATTTTACACCAACCAACCGGGTGGCGACATCAAAGGATTGGGCAATTCCGCTGCAAATTGGTACAGTCTTTTGGATACCCGCGTGGCCACAATGACTTTCTCTTATCGGTTTAGTAAAGGCCAAACACTACGCGCAAGGCAAAGTGGAGGTGCAGAAAGCGAGCAAAAACGGGTGAGAACTTAATAACCTGAAAACGAATAGTGTCGGCGTAACTCCTCAAGTCACGCCGACACTTATATTGGGCTAAATTCAATTATTCATTAGCCGTATTCCGCAATGGACGACTTTTCAAATCAGGCAACGTTTACGAAACCTTGGAGGTTTCGTAAACGTAATGCGAATAATTAGAAGCCATCGCCATCAATCATCCGACCTAAACCACCCAGGATGCTGCCTTCTTCTTTACCCCGTGTAGTGCCATAAGAGAGAATACGCGCAGCCAAACGGCTTACGGGCAACGATTGTAACCACACTTTTCCGGGGCCACGCAATACGGCATAAAACATACCTTCGCCACCAAATACCATATTGCGAATACCTTTTACCATCTCTATATCATAATCAATACGACTGGTAAAGGCTACAATACAGCCTGTGTCCACCCGGAGTGTTTCGCCTACTGCAAGTTCGCGCTCCATGATATACCCGCCTGCGTGCACAAAGGCCATACCGTCACCTTCCAGTTTTTGCATGATAAAACCCTCGCCACCAAACAAACCTGTACCTAATTTGCGTTGGAACTCAATACCGACTTGCACACCTTTAGCCGCGCACAAGAATGCATCTTTTTGGCAAATAATTTTTCCATTTAATTTACCTAAATCCATAGGTACAATTTTACCAGCGTATGGTGCCGCAAAAGCAACGTGTTGTTTGCCATAACCAGTATTGGTAAACGTGGTCATAAATAGGCTTTCACCCGTTAGCAAACGTTTACCAGCGGTCATCAATTTGCCAAAAAAGCCCTCAGCGCGGTCGCTTCCGTCGCCAAATACTGAGTGCATCTCGATACTATCCGACATGTACATAAAACTGCCAGATTCAGCAATGACTGTTTCTTGTGGGTCAAGTTCAACTTCTACGCATTGCATCTCTTCTCCAAAGATGCGATAGTCAATTTCGTGGTTTTGCATATTATTTAATTAATGTGTTTCTTTTAATAACGACGCAATATGGATGGATTTACCATAAGTGACGAGGAAAATAACGACAAAAACACCTAAATTATCGAAGAAATCGATTTTAATTCTGTTTTTATACCTATACCCTCACCTTCTTCCCGAACCAAATACTTAATCAATATTAGCCACTTTATCAAATAAGCGCATATACCTTGTCCTCAATTCAGCAATCCAGGTACCCAGCAATGTCCAACCGATAATAGCCGGATAAAATACCATCCGCATTGTATTATCCAAGTCTTGGCTACCAAACGCCGGATTGCCAGTAGCACCAGGATGTAAACTGGTAAACATACGCGGAACGATATATAAAAGTGGAAACAGCGCGGCAAAGGCAAAAATATTATAAACGGCTGCCAAACGTGCGCCTTTTTCGGAATCATCAAAAGAACTACGTAGGATAAAATAAGCGAGATAGACCAACAGAGCAATAGCCGTAGTAATCTGTTTAATATCATTGTTCCAAGGTGCACCCCAAGTGTAATTGGCCCAAACCATACCCGTTACCAAGCCCAAAAGGCCAAAAACAATACCCATTTCGGTGTAAGCCACGGCTTTGCGGTCGCGCTGCTTGTCGGGATTGCGCAAAAACTGGATACTATGTACCACAGCGGCCAAAAACATAAACATCAACGCAAACCACATGGGTACATGATAATACGTATTGCGAATGCTCTCATAAATCACATTTTGATACGGAAACGAAAACCCTTTTTGGACATTCAAATGTCCCACAGGCTGCGACCGCCACCCCGACGAGTCGGAATTGGCAACTCCATCCCCCATACGCACTTCTATACCCGAAGGCAGCAAAGAAGTACCTGCACTTGGGTGGTCCACAATTACATTAAGAAACGTTGACTTTAATTGATTGGGCAATACCCCTGGCACTACAAAAGTAGCCTCCAATTTGGTATCGCTCAACGCCTTAACATTTGTACCAGCAATGGCATGGGTTTCATCAAAACTCAGCCAAGCGCGAATTGGGCGATCGGCAGATTGCAAAAACATCGTATTATAACCATCCAACTGGACGGTCACCGAGTCACCTGTTTTAACAAAAGCAGGCGTTGTACTTTGAATACCCGATTTGAGCGGCACCAAAAGGCCGGCAATTAACGTGTAAAGAATAAGAGCGATTGCAGTAAATTTCCACCACATAAGTAGTATAATATTGAGTTGTAGGTGGTGCGAACTTGCCCTATAAGTAAGACTTTAAGATTTAAAATTAACACTCAAAAAAATAAATAAAAAA
>JAAFHO010000394.1 GCA_013297575.1 Chitinophagales bacterium | reverse complement strand
TGTACTAATTCATGGATCAAGTGTGCATCTGATAGTGGCTCCCAACAGTTGATAACATTGAAACCGACGTACGCCAAGCGCAAAGGTTTGCAAGCGATACGGGAAGTTTCGTCGATTTGTACTTTTTCCAGATGGATACTATTGCCAAAAATACTTTGGGCTAATAATTTTTCACGGTCAGAAAGTGGTCTTGTGGCAGGTTTTATGACCTTATTCAGGAACATTAATAAAGTATCCACGCCCATGAAGGCCGCTAATCGGAAGCCATATTCCATTATTCTCCACGGAAGATGTGTCGGATACATTGTCGTTATTAGACTTGATGGATCTGAATTAATTGATCGAATTTCGGTACCACATCAAAATAGCGCCAAAAGCAGTAATCAAAGCGATCAAAACGGATGCCATTCGGATAGATTTATGGATATAATCCACAAATGTTAGGATTTCCTTTTGGAGATTGGGATAACGGGGCAGAATTTCGGCCTCCATTTTTTTGCGGTTGAATAAATGTGCTGCACCAAATTCTACTTTGTTGCGTTCCAATATGCCATAAGCACGGAGGACTTTGGCTCGAAAATAGATATTAACGAACAACATGGCTACAAATAGCCCGATAACAATGGAGATGAGCAAGATATACATGGTGCAAAAGTAGGGTGATTTTTTTGTTTTTACCGATTTTCCACAGGTATTTAAGATATACAATTTACGGGGGCAATACAGCATTGGCAAGAAGAAAACTTAAACAAACGAATTAATTTTCCAATCTTTGCGTTCCTAAGGAATGGTGTCGAAATAAAGGTACAGATTGATGCACATCTTTTGCCCTCATATTTCCTCTTTTTCTACTTAAATAGGTAGGCTATTCGCGCAAAAAAACAGAAAATCTGAGACCAAAATCTGAAGCCTGAATTTGTACCTTTATTCCAACACAATTCCTAAATATAAATCATGGTAAGAGTTTACGCATTATTAGGTGTCGTTTTTTTTATTGGACTCATGTGGCTTTACACACAGGAGTTTGTACATTTTTCAAATACGATTGGCATTAAATTGCTATTAATTGGGTCATTTACAGTGGGTTTGGTACTTGCTGGTGGTATTTTATGGTGGATGCGCGAGCGGTTTACACCATTGTCCACGCATTATCCCGAAATATTGTTTATTGTAGTTATTACCGTATTGTTTTCGCCTTTATTTGGTAGTTTATTGAATCGTTTAGGCGGAAAAAAGGTATTCTCCGAGTTCAAATTTATATCGGAACGTGCTTTTTTAGCAACAGGTTATGGCATCTTGGAAAAAGGTCATGGCTTATTTGAAAATGAGGCCGCAAAACCCAACCAATGGATGCTCACCGTGCAAGACAACGGTGTTATTCGGCAATTTCGGTACAAATCGCAGGCATATTACCCCATTACTCAGCCCGGAGAATTAATTTCGCTACCAGTAGTGCATGGATTATTTGGGATAAAGGTGGTGGAATTGAAATAATTCTTACGCTTTACTTGCCCCACGTGACATATATCACGGTATCTCGCATTGTACGCACGCTACCTTTGCCGTAATATTTATCAATATATAAGAAAATGGAAATTGTAGGTTATTTGGCATCCATATTGATCGGTGTATCTTTAGGATTAATAGGCGGCGGCGGCAGTATTCTGACAGTCCCTGTTTTGGTTTATCTCTTTGGGGTGGAGCCAGTATTGGCTACTGGTTATTCGTTATTTATTGTGGGAACAACAAGTTTGGTGGGAGCATTACCCAAATACCGCGATGGTATGGTCAACTTGAAAACCGCTGTTATCTTTGGAATCCCATCTATTCTAGCGGTGTATGCAACCCGCGCATGGCTCGTTCCTATTATACCCAATCCAGTTTTTAGTCTTGGAGGATTGGAGGTGACAAAAGCGATGTTTTTACTAGGAATATTTGCATTTTTGATGGTATTTGCTTCTTTTTCCATGATACGGAGTAAAAATGCAGACCCAGAAACGGCTGAAACCATGCCTCAAAAGTTCAATTATCCGATGATACTTTTGGAAGGAACAGTCGTGGGTATTTTGACGGGATTGGTCGGTGCTGGCGGTGGTTTTTTAATCATTCCGGCCTTGGTATTGTTTAGTAAATTACCGATGAAACAGGCGGTTGGCACTTCATTGCTTATTATTGCGGCCAAATCGTTGTTTGGTTTTTTGGGCGATTTATCAAATTATAAAATGGATTGGACCTTGTTGTTTTCGGTGACTATTTTGGCCATTGCTGGCATTATTTTGGGTAATGTACTGAGTAGAAAAATCAATGGCGATAAATTGAAAAAAGCATTTGGTTGGTTTGTTTTGGTGATGGGAATTTATATACTTTTAAAAGAGTTTTATTGGGGAAAATGAAAAAATATAGGCATCTGTTTCCAAATTTAGAAGAAGGTTTGCTCACTGAATTGGAGGGGAAAGGTAAAATTATGCACGTCCCATCTGGAACTACGCTCATACAATCGGGGCAGCATATCAAAAACACTATGATTGTTTTGGAAGGTTTGGTCAAGTTGTTCCGCGAAGGCGACGATGGTGGAGAGTTTTTTATGTACCATTTGCATCCCGGCGATGGTTGTGCATTATCTTTGATTTGCGACCGCACATTTAGAGCCAGTTCTCTGACTGCCAGAACAGTAACTGACGTAATCGTTTTGGTCGTTCCTGTGGATGAAACAGAAAATTGGATGCGCCAATTCCGCACGTGGTATCTTTTTGTGGTAGAAACTTATCGCAAACGCTATGAAGAACTCCTTCAAACGATTGACCATATCGCGTTTCAGAATATGGACGAACGGTTGGAGTTTTATTTGCGTCGGCATAGAGATGCGCAGCAAACCAACATCCTTAAAATTTCCAATACCGAAATTGCACAAGAATTGAATTCGTCTCGTGAGGTAATTTCTAGGTTAATGAAAAAATTATCGGAAAAAGGCAAGGTGAAATTACTTAAAAATGGTATCGAAATTGTGAAATTATAAACTTAAACTGCTTCCAATTCAATAACTCGTTTCATCCAATTTTACCTTGCCTTTAAAAGTCCAAAAGACAAAAGCGGTATAAGTAGCTACTAATGGCGTGCCTAGCAAAGCTATGGTAAGCAATAAGCCCATTGTTTTTTCGCTGGAAGCACCATTTGAAATAGTGATGCTATTTGCAGGATTATTTGGCGCAAAAACCAAATAAGGAAACACTTCCACCGCAACCGTAATGAGTAATGTAGCAATAGTTATTGCCGAACTAACAAAGGCAGCGCGATAATACCCTTTGGTCAATTGACGCGGTATGTTTGCAACCGCCAAAACCATAATTACAGGTAAAATAAAAAACTGTGGATTCGAGCGAATTCGATCGCTCAAGTGTGGTATATATAATAAGGTGTAAAGCGAATTGAGCGTAAATGCGATTACAAAAAATATCGTAAAATTCCGCGCCAAAAGGGTGGTTTTTGTAAATAAACGGCCTTCTGTTTTCATCGTTAAAAATATGGCTCCGTGCATCATAAATAAAGCCAATGTGGTAATGGCCACTAATATACTAAACGGATTAAAAAAATCAAGCCAATTACCTGCAAACTCATGATTGGTATCGAGCGGGATACCAAGGGCAACATTCCCAAGCATCAAACCGAGCGATAATGTGACCACAGTACAAGAGAAAAAATACACAAAATCCCAACTTGCCCGCCAAATTCGCCCCGTTTCCTTACTCCTAAACTCAATGGCGACACCTCTATAAATCAAACCTACTATAAAAATCATAAAAGGCACATAAAAAGCCGAAAAAATAGCCGCATAAGCCACCGGAAAACCTGCAAATAAGGCACCTCCCCCTATGACCAGCCATACTTCGTTGCCGTCCCAAACCGGGCCGATGGCGTTGAGTGCAATGCGGCGGCTTTCCTCTTTTTTCAAAAAAAGGTGCATGGCACCTGCGCCAAGATCAAAGCCATCCAAAATAGCATAGCCTGAAATGACTCCACCAAAAACTAAAAACCACCATGTGGTATAATCAATTCCAAATATCATAATAGTTGTGCGGTTATATTTGATCCATCAAAGGGTTGTCGCGGCGCGAGTTTGCCTCCTCGTCATGTGCAGAATGGTCGGGCCCGTGTTGTATTTTTTTGGTCATTAGGTATAAAAACAAAATGAGCAGAACAGTATAAACCACGGTAAAAAGCACGAGTGAAAACAGGATTTGGTTGGCAGTTACCACCCTTGAAAACGCATCACTTGTGCGCAAAAGCCCATAAACGACCCACGGTTGCCGACCCATTTCGGCGGAAAACCACCCTACTTGATTCGCAATTTGGGGTAATAATACGGCCCAAACAAATACCCACATCAACCACCGTTTTTCAAATAATTTGCCGCGCCGCCATTGCCAAGCCGCAAAAAGCGAAAGTGCAATTAATGCCATTCCAATTGACACCATAATATGATAGAACTGAAAAACAGCATTTACTTGTTTAGGACGATCTGCTTCCGGAAAACTATTCAAACCTCGGACGGGCGTTTTAAAGTCTTGGTACAATAAAAATGTTAAACCACCCGGAATACTAACTCCGCTTACTTTTTGCGTTTTCTGATCAACCCAACCGAAAATATACATATCTGCAACGGCTAATGAATCATAATGCCCCTCAAATGCGGCAAGTTTTGCTGGTTGATGCACCGATATGCCATTTGCGCTGTGGTGACCTGTAAATAATTGTGCGAGCGAAGAGCAAACCGCCACCACCAAGGCGATCTTAAAAGCGGGTTTGGCTATTTCCAAATGTTTCTTTTTCAAAATATACCAAGCATTTACGCTCAATACCAAAAATGCGCCTGCTAAAAACGCCCCGATCCAAACATGCCATAAACGATCAATGCTGGATGGATTAAAAATCATGGCCCAAAAATCAGTGATTTCGGCCCGTGCATTCAAACCTTCGCCCACAATTCGATAACCCGCAGGAGTCTGTTGCCACGAATTGGCGATAACAATCCAAACCGCCGAAAACATGGATCCCAGCCATACCATAACTGTCGAGAAAAAATGCACAGGCGGGCTTACCCGATTCCAACCAAAAAGCAATACGCCAAGAAAACCCGATTCCAATGCAAATGCAAATATGCCCTCCGCAGCCAAGGCCGAGCCAAAAATATCGCCTACATATTTGGAATAGGTGGCCCAGTTGGTACCAAATTCAAATTCCATCACAATACCCGTCGCAACGCCAATACCAAAAATAAGTGCAAAGATCTTGATCCAAAAACGGGTCATGTCCTCGTATAGTTTTTTACCCGTACGCAAGTACATGCCCTCCATAATGACTAAAATAAGCCCCAAACCAATACTCATGGGCGGATAAATGTAGTGGAAGGCAATGGTAAAGGCGAATTGAATGCGGGCAAGTACTTCGGTATCCATGATCGTATGTATATGGTGTTTATGCTAAACAGTTTATCACCATTAAAGTTATTTTTAACGCAAAATTACAAGGAGAATTACAACTATTGTTGCTTAAAAACGTCCGCCAAATTGACCTGTAAACCCTCAAAAATAGCCGAA
>JAAFHO010000393.1 GCA_013297575.1 Chitinophagales bacterium | reverse complement strand
AAAACTTCCATTAGCGGCATTAAATGCCCCATTATTTGAAGGAACAGTAGAAACCTCTGTCCACGTACCACCATTATCTTCCCCTATTAATAGACTACGCAATTGGAACACTTCTGGAGCATTGGCACAAACATCCCCCTCTGAATCAGGGAAACCAGCACCTGCTAAACTATTCACGGTAATCGTTACCTGTTGATTCAAATCGGTTGAACATGTCGGGAATGCCCCATCTGTAACTTGATTAAGGGTATAAATAGTTGTGGCAAGCGGCTGCACTGAGGCTGATCCCCCTTGTGTACCTGTAATCGTACTCGTTTCCACCTGCCCATTACTATCTTGCCAGTTAACAGTTAAAGGATAAACACCCGTTCCATTGAAAGTCAATGTAGAAGTTCCTCCTTCACAAATAGCCGTAGTACCTGCAATGGTAGCATTGGGAAGTGCTTTCCATTTTACTGGAGTTCCAGCAGCAACTGAAAAACACGGATCTGATACATCCACTACACCACTATTACCATTTCCAGCAATAGCCGAAATATAATACGTTTGCCCCAATACTAAACCTGCTCCAAAATTAAATTGAGCAGAATCCGATGTAGCAAATACTTGTCCTAAACTAACCCCTTGTCCGCTGTGAAGCACAAACCGGACAATATCATTTCCATCTAATTGTGCATCATTATTCCAAGATCCAATGGCTGGTTCATCCGCGCAAAAAGTGAGGGCTGTGGATTGCATTGAACCAGCATCTGTGGCGCAATTACAGTTTTTGACACCTGTAACTGGCCCAAAAGTACAGCCATTAGCATCTGTTATTGTAATATTATAGGTAGTATTGGTGGCGATTAAATCCGAAGTAAACGTATTGCCTGCAACTGTGCCAGTCAGCCCGTTTACGAGGTATGGAGCAGTGCCTCCTGAAAGATCGGCTAAAACAGCATACTGCGTATTGGTATTATTGCAATTTTCATCAGTAATATTGGCACTAGGCAAAGCATTAAATTGCACTTGAATCTGGTCTGAACCTGTGCAAATATCATTAGTTGCTGTCCATTTAAACAGATAAGAACCTGCTTGTGTAACGCTCACTCCCGAATTCAATGCTTGTGGGGTAGCAATATTGACCGTTCCCGGTCCACTCACAAAAGACCACGTACCGGAGAAACTGCTCGGTACACCTGCTAAATTGATTTGTGTACCACAATTGGCCAAATCCAGCCCTGCATCGGGCGCGGGAATTTCGAGGAATACTACTTCTTGTCCGGCAGATACACTAAAACAAGGATCCATTGGATCTACTAATCCTGCTATTGGATTGCCTGCAACCCTAGAAATATAATAGGTTTGCCCTAAAATCATGCCTGATTTAAAACCAAAAACACCTGTTGTATTTTGATCCAAAATAGTGCCTAACGTTGTTCCTGGTTCATCGTGCAGGATATAGGAAATTATATCATCACCATCCAAATTAGTATCGTTATTGGCCGCTGCTTGTACCGTTTGGGTAGCGCAAGCCTTTAGCGGCGCATTGTTCATGGTACCTGCATCGGTAGCACAATTACAGGCGTACGACCCAGATATAGACGACGTTGTGCAGCCTTGGCTATCCGAAATAGTGAAAGTATAGGTTTGTCCATTATTCAAAGCAGGGCTTACATAAGCAGTACCATTGAATGTAGTCGTATTTATTAAATAAGGTGAAGTACCGCCACTTACATTAAAATTGACGGTATAAGATTGGTTGGTAGGGTCGCAAATACGATCAATGTTCGCTACCGATGGCGTAGGATTGAAGGTAATCTGCGTTTGGTCAGTAGTACTACAACCATTGGCCGACACCACCCATTGCAATGTATATGTACCAAAAACATTTGTACTGACTGTTGTAACAGGATCGGCAGCATTGGTGAATTGTACGCTGCCATTGGTAGGCGATGTAAGCACCGACCACGTACCCGCTCCTGCCCCCGCAAGGGTAATACTAGTACCACAATTTTGTACCGTGGGGCCTGCATCTGCCATTGGTACAGCAAAAAAAGTAACAGGTTGTCCTTGTGCTACTGAATAGCAAAGGTCGGTAGCATTGGGTACTCCATTGTTATTATTACCCACCGCATAAGAGATATAGTAGGTTTGTCCAAAGTTCATACCTGTCTGAAAACCAAACAAGCCAGTCGTATTTTGGGCAATTGGGTTTACAATTGTCGTTCCCGATCCTTCGTGTAGCATAAAGATACCAATATCATTGGCATCCAAGACAGGAAGGGTCTGTTGCACAGCCGTCACAGTCTCATTGCCACAAGCTTGTAATGGCATGAGACTCATAGAACCCGCGTTGGTCGCGCAATTACAATTGTATGAACCTTGAATAATTGGGCTTTTACAATTATTGACGTCGTTGATCGTAAATTGGTAAGGGGTTCCGCTCACAATAGGGTCCGATATAAATACACCATTGGTTACTGTTCCGCCCAGTACCGTAAATGGTGCTGTTCCAAAATTAATGGGGAAAGAGACGGTATAACTATCATTGGTATTGTTGCAAAGAATCGTGTTTGCTCCTGCCGCTGGTAATGGTTCGAACAGCACTGTAATATCATCGGATGCTGCACAACCTGCTGTATTTACCGTCCAGCGATAGGTATAAGTCCCGCTTTGCGGTGCAGTTATTCCAGTATTAAAATTACTTGCATTGGCGAAAATGGTATTATTGGTACCACCGACTTGCGTCCAAACGCCAGCACCATTAGCAGCATTAAGCGTTGCAGCATTGCCACATTGAATGATATCAGTACCTGCATTTGCCGTTGGAATTACGTTAACTGTTACCGGGAAATTCACTTGTGGGGCTGTACCACAGGAGCCATTTACTGCCACAGAGACATTTCCGCCGGGTGCAGTTGTAAACACAATAGTGGCCGATGTTGTATTTTGCCCACTGATAATGGTGGCTCCCACAGGAGCTCCCCAAATATAACCCGAGGCACCTACAATTGTAGTTGCATTAAAAACAGCAGTATCGCCAGGGCAAAGCGAGTTGATACCGGAAATAGAGGGTTGCGGCGGTGGTGTTCCCAAAGTTACGCTAAAACACGTTTCGGTACTTTCGCCACAGGTATTGATTGCCTTTACACAAACATTTCCTGTGGTGGCATTATTGTTCCAAGTAATATCGGCTGAAGGTGTGCCATTCCCACTGGTTACTACTCCTCCTGTTACGCTCCATAAATAAGTGGTTGCATTGGGAATAGGTACTACGGAGTATGTCCCTGTTGCTTGTGTACAAGCATTATTTGCACCAGAAATAGTAGGTGTAACTGGGATAGCATTGACGGTAATTGGCAAACATTGTTGCGTGCTAGTACCACACGCATTGGAAGTACTTACGCAAAGATTGGCACTCGTTGCACCATTCCAAGCAATCTGGACGGATGAAGTGCCTTGCCCCGAAACAATTTGTGCAGGAGCATTCACTGTCCACATATAATTGGTAGCATTCGTCACAGTTGGAATAGAATAAGTGCTATTATTTGCTGCGCATACTGTAGCGCTACCTTGTGGAACGCTGGCGGTTGGAGTCGCATTTACGGTGATGTCTATGCACGTTGGAGCGCTTGGGCCGCAACCATTATTAGCAGTCACACATATTTGCCCTCCTGTTGCATTACCCCATGTAAGGTTAGTATTTACTGTATTCGCGCCAGAATTGATGGTCACCCCTGTTGGTACTGTCCAAGTATATGATGAAGCACCGCTTGTGCTAGGAATAGAATAATTTAAAGTTTGTCCTTGACAAAGCGACACTAAGCCAGTAACTGGTGTTGGTGCTGGAGGTGTATTGGTAGAGGCTGTTAAGGTAACGGAAGCCGAATCGCAACACGTTACCCCACCCAAGGTACGGCACACTTTTAATTGATAATCACCCGCAGCACTTGCACTGGCATTGATCAACGCCGTTTGACCAACTAATACACCGCCGTTGGATGCCGTCCATTTATACGTATATCCACCGCCGCTACTTGACCCATTTCCGGAAAGCATCACTGTACCGCCGCCGCATGGGATAACGGGGTTATTAGCAATTATTGCTAGAACGGGCAATACTGTTAAATTCAAATTGACGGTACTGTCGCACCCTTGAAATGTTTCTAACACTTGGGTATGTGATCCAGTAGTACATACGCCAGGGAATGCTGGATTGATAGAACAGCCGCCTTCACATATTACTTCTGTTAGATTAGTAATTTTAGGCGTTCCCACAGTGAGGTGCAAAGTGGAGGTATAAGGGCAACCATTTTGTAGCAAAGTAGCCACATAAGTACCCGACTGACACCGACTTATATTATTAAATTGATAGCATTGAGGCGCACAAATTTCCACATAATCTTCTACGTCTTCAGGAGCAGCATTGATCGTTACATTTACGCAATTGGTGCCTATTTTCCCACAAAAAGGCGCAGTGCTAGCATTGAGTAAATTACGTAACTGATTGACTGTTAATGTTCCATTGGGTGTTGGGATCAAAGCACTTTGCGCAGTTAGATATGACATACCGCACACTGTGTAAATACCTGGTGGATAGGAGGACAAGTCAGCACTAGGATCAAAATCCAAAATAACACCTCCTGCACCACCAATGACATAGGTATATGAATACTCCGTGGCCGGAGGCTGGGTAGTAGCAGGCGTATAAGTAGGCGGCAGATTAAGCGCAAGGGCTGGGGCTCCTTCACAACTCACCACGTCGGGCTGTAATAATTGTCCTGCATTGGCTGCGCAAGAAAAACAATCAATGCCACTAGGGTCGCAGAAAATAATCTCGTAATCTAAAAAATTGCCAACATCACTGGGCTGTCCATCCACCACAGTTAGCGTCCAAGTACCATTAACAGGGCCAGAATTAAAATTTTCGAGACATCCGCTAGATGGGTGATAACTACCAGTATAAGTACCCCCTAGCCCCCAAGGTTGGTTATTCGACCAAGTACCATTGAACCCTGGATCTGGATCGACGGGGTCAGCACAAGGCAAAAACGCAATATTCCAAGATGTACCATCTGTTTCACCAAATAAGCCAATAGGCCCTACCAGTGTAACGGATTGTCCACTTGGTGAAGTCAACGTAATAGATAAGTCTCCAATATATTCGTGGTTAAAATTCAAATTAACACCACAAACACCTTGCCCGTTTTGTCCCAATGTTGGATTGGAGGCATTTTGCACATTAATCAAGAACGAGCCAATAAAATTATCCTGCATAAATTGAGGACAGTTTGTACAGTCGCAATTGCCTTGTGCTATGGCTGTATTATGGTTAGCCAATACGAACAAAAGTATAAGGCTTAAGCCTTGCAGTGTTCTGAAGCAATAATTTGAAAGCAACATCGTAAATTAGTTTTGCGGATTAGTTGAAACAACAAACAATTAATAGTCAATACGTTACAACTAAACTACAATAAGATTAGTAAACAAAAACAAAGCCAAGGGACAAAAAATGGATTACAAAAAGATTAAGTACTAAAAGACCGCTTCGATGTTGGGTTTTATTCAAAAAAATGCAGGAATTCATTGTTTCAGCCTGCTAAGGTAAGACCATTTTTAATATT
>JAAFHO010000392.1 GCA_013297575.1 Chitinophagales bacterium | reverse complement strand
GCCTTGAGCATAGCGCCATTGGGTAGCGATGGTGCCAAATGGCGCGATCGTGCGGTGCAATTGCAAGCGTTGTTCCTCGGGTTCAAAGGTCGTGCGCGCGTGTGCGAGGGTTTGTATTTCCTCGTCCAATTGCCCCAAAATCCGTTGTAGTTCCGCAATATGTTTCAGATTGATATCACAACTACGGAGCGTTGATAGTTGAATATCGGTGCTGCTGCCCAGTTCCTGCAATTCCTGTAATTCAATTTGCAAGTCGTTGATTTCCTCCGAAGAAAGCAGTTTTCGCGCGTTTTTTTCCGTTTTTAGGCGTTCTAACTCCATTTTAGTGGCTTTAGGTCGCTCAAAAGCCGCCTTGGATATTTGGGTATAAATTTCGCTGTCCGTAAGCCGTTCCAGCACCGAAGCGCGGTCGCTTTCATTGGTATGGAGGAATGCCGCAAAATCGCCCTGCGCCAGCAATACCGTTCGTTTGAACTGTTCGTATCCCAAACCCAAATATTGCTCCACTGCCCCTACTTTGCCGCCTTTGCTGTCCACTTCGGCTTTGGTAGCGGCTATAATGCGCCAAGTATTGGTTTCGGGGTCGAATTGCGCCATTTCGCGGTCCACTTTGAGCGGATTGGCTTTGTTTTTAAGGCGTGTTTGTCGCCAACGCACCAAAAAACGACCTTTTTCATTGGAAAATTCTACTTCTGCAAGGCATTCCGTGCAGCCATTACTCATCACTTCTTTTTCGTGCTCGCGGCTTGTTTGGCCGTACAATGCCAAGGTAATGGCATCCAAAATGGTGGTTTTTCCTGCTCCCGTATCCCCCGTAATGGCAAATAAACCCGTATGCACGAAAGGCGCTTTGTCCAGCTCAATCGTGACATTTCCGCGAAGGGAATTGAGGTTTAAAAGACGGATGGCGAGGAATTTCAACTCAATTTTTGGTATTAAAAGTGAATAGATTTGTGGGCATATTTGAGTACTTGGGCATGATTAATGGCTGTAAAATAAGTTTTTATGGTTTAAAGTTTTTATTTTCATTATATTTATAGCAGTTGATCGACCCAGAATGGGTCAAATGTTTATAGAAAAAGCATGGGCAGATATGGGTACGACCCCATCGGGGTCGAATATATTTTATCCACATTCTGCTATAAACATTTGACCCATTCTGGGTCGATCACTTCTTTAAATATTAAAAAAAACTATATTTGTAATACAAATGTATCCTTATAGCACATTCAGCCCCATCAAAATTTCCCGCAGTGCGCTGGCATTTTCAGCAATATAATCTGCGCCATTTTCCAATAACATCACCTCATGCCCGTCCGCGATATGAGCAGCACCCAAAAAACCAATCACTTTTATACCCGCTGCTTTGGCCGCTGATACACCTGTGGGACTGTCTTCAATCGCCACGGCTTCGTGTGCATTTACGCCCGTTTGCGCGAGCGCGTGCAGGTACACATCGGGGCTTGGTTTTGGTCGAGCAACGTGTTCGGCGGAGAATATTTTTCCTTCAAAACCTTCAAAAAGCCCAATCCGATGCATACACCGTTCTACATGGACGACCCGCGCATTGGAAACCATACTTTTAGGGATTTTGACATCGCGGAAAAGGTGATCCATACCATCAATGACTTCCAATTGGATATCAAAAATTTCATTAAAATCGCGGTGCAGATGATCTATAAAATCATCAGGCACTTCAATGCCGTATTCCATTTCGATACGTTTTAGTATATCTTTTTCTAAAAGTCCGGGGTAACGCATGGAGTAGGTAGCGGCATCCATGTCAAAACCAAGTGGTTTTAACCGATTGAGCATGGCATAAACGGCCAAGATTTCGGAGTCAACAATAGTGCCGTCGTTGTCAAAATAAATATGTTTCATGTAAGTATCCGGTGCAAGATTACCGGACAGGACGGCAAAGGTAAATAATATTGAGATACGAATGACGACCAACAGGGTTTTCTTGTAAAAGCGGCAGAGCCGCGTAATATTTGTAGAAATGATAAATTTTTCGCGTTTTGAAGGTGCGGCGCACCGCAATATTAAATTTAATGTCAACAAATATTACGGTACGCTTGCCTATTTGCTACAAATATTACGGTGCGCTGCACCTTTGAACTTGATTTCGCCTTTTAATAATGTAATTTTATACCTTTGTGCCGAATATAAACGATAAAACTATAAACCATCATCAGTAATCATGTCCAAATTTGTAAATTTTATTACAGGTGAAATACTCAACTTGTCGGTTGGTTATTTAGCGGGTCTATCCGCGTCCACATTAGTATCCAGTTTTTTTGTTAAAAAAGGTATTAAAAACCTTTGGGGATTGGCGGCCAAAAAAGAAGCCGTCGCTAAAGACGATTATGATTGGTTATTGTTTATCGCCTCTTATTTAATTGGATTATCAGTAATGATCTCCGTGAGTTATATGATGAAAAGACTTAGAAAAGAAGATCCAAGAACGTAATATTTATAAAAATGGCCAAACAAAAAGCATTACAGCCTAAAAAAGTATCGGACAGCCGCACGGTAATGACCGAATTAATTATGCCCAACGACACCAACCCAATGGGCAACCTGATGGGGGGCTATCTCATGCGGTGGATGGACATTGCGTCGGCTATTTGCGCAGGAAAACACTGCGAAGCCCATGTGGTGACCGCCGCTGTGGATCATATTTCTTTCCAAAATGCCATTCATTTGGGCGATGTAATTACCTTGGAAGCGACGGTGACACGTGCATTTAGTACGTCTGTGGAGGTGTTTGTGGAGGTATTTGCCAATGATGTGAAAGGCCAACAGCCGCGCAGGTGCAACCATGCCTATTTTACTTTTGTGGCTTTGGACGATAAAAAGAAAGCACCCATTCCGGTGCCGCCAGTGCTGCCTTTATCCAGTGAAGAGCAAAATCTGTTTGAAAGTGCCTTGCGCCGCCGCGAAATGAGATTGATTCTTGCAGGAAGGATGAAAGCCAAAGAAGCAACGGAAATTAGAAAGTTTTTTACGGATTTGGAGTAGTGAGGCAATGTAGTGTCGGGGTGACTTTTCGTTCACGCCGACAATATACCACCAAACTCAAGTGTCCCATAAACAAAATGTGCCTCTTGTCGGCGTGACTTTTCGTTCACGCCGACAAGAGGCACAATACCAACAGTTGGCACCTATAAACAACGCTTCTAAGCAGCAAGAAATGCGTTTTTCAATACAATTTAATTTAAGGGAACAGAAAGCGGCTAGTACTCAATTGTCGGCGTGAACGAAAAGTCACGCCGACAATTCGCACAATACCAACAGTTTGCACCTATAAAAAACGCTTCTAAGCAACAAGAAATGCGTTTAATTTTAAGGGGAACAGAAAGCCGCAAGCACCCACATCAAATGACTTTACTTGCCTCTACCTCCAAATCACCGCCTAAATCCAACCATTTCTTAATAATTTCAATTTCTTCGGGCTTTAATTGTGCTTTTCCTTTAGGCGGCATGTGTTCTTTTTCGTGAATGGGCAATATCAAACGACGGTACAATGCGCTGCTATCGGCACTACCAAAAACAATTTCCAAACCTTTATCGCCGCCTTTTAACAGGTTTTCGTAAGAATCCAATACCAATCCGCCTTTTGCCTTTGAACTGCTGTGGCATTTTACGCATTTGCGCTTCAAAATAGGTTGAATTAAGGTAGAATACGCTGGATCATCGGGTTTGAAACCGGTGACCAAAACATCTCTTTCAGGCCGAGTCCAAAGATAATCGGAGCCATACGACAAATTACCGCCAAAATGCCCAGCCAAACCAATCATACCCGTTGTCCCCAGTAAAGCAAGGTTAAAATAACTGGATTTTATGACCCACCAGCACACACAACAGCACAATGCAGCACCGAACCCTACCCATTGGTGCCACCAAAGTGCATGATCGTCGTAGCCGCCTTGTTGGGCTAAAAACCACCCGCAACACGCCGAAACGACCGCCGCACAGGCCGAAATTTTGACACTTAAACGTATAATAGGTTGAAAATCAGGTGATTGTTGCCGATACGACCACAATACCAAAAAAGCCGCCAATACCATAATGCCAATCGGCAAATGTAGCAATAATAAATGAGAATTCCCAATAACAGAGGTGATGTAATTCATGGTGACAAAAGTAGCATGTTTTTGTAGAATAATTGGTATGGTAGTGGTGGGCAATTTATTAAGACTCCGAAATTTCATACCGCTATTATACATCTCTGACAGATTTGGTTTTTTGGTTACTTTTGCGACAATGAATTTATTTTTAGTTTGTTTTATATCAGGCGCCAGTTTTTTACTTGGTTTTGTACTTTTTTTTCATCCATTACAACAAAATGTAACAGCTAACAGATGGCTCAGTTTTTTTGTTTTTATAATAGGATGTGCTTTTATGAGTACTTACATGATTCTAGCCGAAATGACAATTTCAAACAGCGGCTTTTTTAAGTGTTTAATGAGTTTACAGTTTTTTTTAGCACCAAGCCTATACATGAGTGTGCTATATTTTGTAAAGCCAACGAAGGTATTTAGAACAATAGATTGTTTACATTTTGCTCCTTTTATCGTTTATTTAGTTGCAGAAAATTTAGTGAATTATGGGAAAGGAAGCATTTCAACCTTTGTTCTTTTCAGGATCAATAGTCAAGTGTCATTTTTGGTAAGAGATATATTGCCATTACTAACTTTGTTTTACATCATAAAATCCCATACTGCCTTAGTAAAACATAAAGAAAATTTAAAACTAATATCCTCCGCCATAAATCAGATTAATTTAGATTGGTTGATTCAGTTTTTATTTATACTATGCTTAATTGTAATTATTTGGATAAATGATGCATTTTTTGAATTGCCATTTTTGAGCGAATCTACTCCTTTTGTTTATGCAGCCTCCATTTTTTTCTTAGCCTATTTCTCCATAAAACAAAAAACTATTTTTCCATTTAAGGAAAAAGATATGAAGGAAATTTCGGACGTACTTGAATACAACGATTATAAAACCGGCGTAAATGTAAGTGCAACAGGCGTTGAAACAACAAATGAAAAAGATGCTACAAAGGAATCGGGAGATGTAGATGGAAAGCCCAAAATAAAAAGACTCAGTACCGATCAAGTAGCAAATTTGTCGGCTCAACTATCTTTCCTAATGGAAAATGACAAACTTTTTCTTGACAATGATTTGAACCTGCCTACTGTTGCTGAAAAATTAGGTGTTAGTATCCATGAAGCATCATTTTTGATTAATGAAACCACAAAAGACAATTTTTACAACTTTATAAACAAGTACAGGGTAGAAGAAGCCAAAAAATTATTATCCTCCGCAAAAATGGAGGAATTGAATATTTTAGGTATCGCCTTTGCAGCAGGTTTCAACTCCAAGACCACATTTAATACCACGTTTAAACGAATTGTTGGCGTTTCCCCGTCGCAATACAGCAAAGAGCAAAAAAAATAACCCGAAAATATGTTCGACTGTATAGAACCGAACTTCTAATGGGTATATGCATCCTAATTTTGAGCATTATTAACAAATAGTAAAAACTTAGCCCACTCCCATTTCGGCCAAAAAAGGTCAATTTTTAGCCATACTTCGCCATTT